>NZ_JBSVWQ010000057.1:0-33357 GCF_054071215.1 Pseudomonas sp. SDO5522_S412
CTGCATCTGCCAGCTGACCCACCGCTTTCGCGAGCAAGCCCGCTCCCACACGAACCCGCTCCCACCATCAGTTATTGCGGATCTTCTCGACAATCGCCGTGGTCGAGCTGTTTTCCACCAACCCCAGCACTTTGACCTTGCCACCGTAGGCACTGACGATATCGGCACCCACCACCTGGTCGACGGAATAATCACCGCCCTTGACCAGCACGTCCGGCTTGACCTGGGCCAGCAGGTTTTCCGGGGTCGCCTCGGCAAAGCTGATCACCCAGTCCACCGCCCCCAAACCTGCCAGCACCGCCATGCGACGGTCGACACTGTTGATCGGCCGGCCTGGCCCCTTGAGGCGGCTGACCGACGCATCATCGTTGACTGCCACGATCAAGCGATCGCCCTGGGCCCGCGCCTGCTCCAGGTAGGTCACGTGACCGGCGTGGAGGATGTCGAAGCAACCGTTGGTGAAGACAATGCTCTCGTTATGGGCACGGGCATCGTCAATCGCCAGCAACAGTTGCTCAAGACTCAACACGCCGCGCTCCGAGCCTTCGGATCGCTGGATGGCGCGGCGCAGCTCAGGGGCACTGATGGCCGCCGTACCGAGCTTGCCGACCACGATACCTGCTGCCAGGTTGGCCAGGGCCACCGCATGGGGAAGTTCCTCGCCCGCCGCAATTGCCGCGGCCAGGGTGGAAATCACGGTGTCACCGGCACCGGTCACGTCGAACACTTCACGGGCCCGCGCCGGCAGGTGCATGGCCGGGTGATCAGGACGCAGCAAGGTCATGCCGTGTTCGCCACGGGTCACCAGCAAGGCACCCAGGTCGAGGTCGGCCATGAGTTGGGCGCCCTTGGTCACCAGCTCGTGCTCATCGACACAACCGCCGACGATGGTTTCAAATTCGCTGAGGTTCGGCGTGATCAGGCTGGCGCCCCGATAAATCGAGAAGTCCTTGCCCTTGGGATCTGCCAGCACCGGAATGCCCCGGGCCTTGGCGGCCTGGATCAGCACCTGATGGTTTTTCAAGGCGCCTTTCCCGTAGTCGGACAGCACCAGCACCTTGATGCCTTCGAGCATCTCGTCGACCTGGGCGCTGAGCACCAGGGCGTCGGTGGCGAAGGGTTCTTCAAAATCGATACGCAGCAATTGCTGGTGCCGACTCATGACCCGCAGCTTGACGATGGTCGGCTGGTGGGGAATGCGCTGGAACAGCGCACGCACACCCGCACCCTTCAGGCTGTTGGCCAGGCTGTCGGCAGCCTCGTCGTCGCCGGTCACACCCACGAGGGATGCCGGGGCGCCGAGGGCGGCAATATTGAGGGCAACGTTGGCAGCGCCACCTGGACGGTCTTCGATTTGCTCGACCTTGACTACCGGTACCGGTGCCTCAGGGGAAATCCGTGAGGTACCGCCATGCCAGTAACGGTCGAGCATGACATCGCCGACCACCAAGACAGGGGCTTGATCGAATCGCGGCATGGACAACTTCATGGAGCAACCCACATACAAAATGAACAGGGGCGCGATATTACCACAGGGTTGTCAAAGGCTTGTGCAATGTAGGAGCCGGCTTGCCGGCGATGCGGCCACCGCGGTTTTTCAGTGCAACCGCGGTGGCCATCGCCGACAAGCCGGCTCCTGCAGATCAGGTGATGTCGGCCGGGATCGGCGCGTCCAGGCCCATGGCATGCAGCCGGGCGTAGTAACCGTTTTGCGCCAGCAATTCGCCGTGGGTACCGCGCTCGACTATCCGGCCATCGTCCATCACCAGGATCAGGTCGGCTTTCTCGATGGTCGACAGGCGGTGAGCGATCACCAGGGTCGTGCGGCCTTGCATGACCTTGTCCAGGGCGGCCTGGATATGGCGCTCCGATTCGGTGTCCAGCGCCGAGGTGGCCTCGTCGAGGATCAGCAATGGCGCGTTCTTGAGCAAGGCCCGGGCGATTGCCAGGCGCTGGCGCTGGCCGCCGGACAGCAGCACGCCGTTTTCGCCGACCTGGGTGTCGAAGCCCTTGGGCAACTGGTCGATGAAGTCCTTGGCATAGGCATCGGCCGCTGCCGCCTCGACATCGGCCCGCGGTGCGCCGGCCAGGTCACCGTAGGCGATGTTGTTGGTCACCGTGTCGCTGAACAGGGTCACATGCTGGGTCACCTGGGCGATGTGCCGACGCAGGTTGAGCAGGCGATAGTCTTCGATTTCCACGCCGTCGAGCAGGATCTCACCGCTCTCATGGTGGTAGAAACGCGGGATCAGGCTGGCCAGTGTCGACTTGCCGCTACCCGAACGCCCCACCAGGGCAACCATCTGCCCGGGCTCTGCGGTAAAGGTGATGTCCTTGAGCACGTGGCGCTCGGTGCCCGGGTAGGTGAAGTTCAGGTTGCGCACTTCCAGGCGGCCGCTGACCTTGTCGCGCTCGATGGTGCCGCGATCGATTTCCACGTCTTCGTCCAACTGCTCGAAAATACTTTCGGCACCGGCCACGCCTTTCTGGATGGTCGAGCTGACTTCGGACAGCTGGCGGATCGGCTTGGGCAACAGGCCGGCCAACGTGATGTAGGCCACCATGTCACCCGCCGACGCATCACCGCGAAGGTACAGGACCAGGAACATCAACACTGCCATGGCGCTGTAGATCACCAGTTGCAGCGCCGGCGTATAGATCGCGCCGGTGCGGGTCATGCGCAGTTGCTTGTTGGTGTTGCTAAGGCTCGCCTTGAGGAAGCGCTTCTGCTCATACACCTCACCGCCGAAGCTGCGCACCACGCGGTAGCCCTGGATGGTTTCCGAGGCAACGTGGGTCACATCACCCATCGCAACCTGGATCTTCTTGCTCTGCTTGCGGAATTTCTTGCTTGCGGTGCTGACCATCACGGCAATCAACGGCAGGATGGCGATCATCACCAGGGTCAGCCGCCAGTTCATGAACAGCAGCGAGGCGAACAGGAAGATCACCGTCATGCCTTCGCGAATCACCACCTTGATGGCATCGGTCGCAGCACCGGTGACCATGGTCACGTTGAAGGTGATGCGGGAGATCAGGTGCCCGGAGTTGTGATTGTCGAAATAGCGGTTCGGCAGGGTCAGCAGGTTGTTGAACAACTGCACCCGCAGGTCGTGGACCAGGCCCAGGGAAACCTTGGCCAGCAGGTAGTTGCCCAGGAACGAACCGAGGCCCTGCCACGCGGCGATCAGGATGATCAGCAACGGCACGGCCTGCAGCAGTTGCAGGTCACGCAGGAAAGGCACCGTGGGGAACAACACCGCTTCAGGGTTGGACAGGCCATCGACAAAGTACTTGAGGATGTAGCCCAGCATCGGCTGGGTCGAAGCGAAAATCAGAAAGCCGACGATACTCAGCGCGAACAAGCCGGCATAGGGCTTAACGTAGCTGAGCAGGCGGAAGTATATTTTCAAGCTCGAAGGGCTTGCGCTCGGACTGGAGTCGGTCATATCACGCGGCGGTTTTGAAAAAGGAGGCTGACTTTAGCACAGCTTCTCTGTTGTACTTGCACGCGGCACAACCGCGGCCCCGTTGGATCCAACGGGCGACATTGTATAGCCACTACTTTAGTATGGTTGGCTTTCTTTATACTGGAACGGCTTTTCTGTATGCAATCCAAGCGCCTTACCTATGGCTCAAACCGCGTTTTCGACTTCCTCTGTCTGTGGATTCTGCCCATCGGCTTGTTGCTGCTCCTGAGTGCGCTGTTCTTCGTTACCAATCGAAATGTGCTGCACAGGTTTTACTACCTTCTATTCGCCGCGCCGACACTGTTGCTGCTGTGCCTGCGCCCGACGGAATTCAAGCAGGTATTGCGCGAGCCCCTGGCGATTGCCTTCCTGGTTTTCTCGGGCTGGGCGCTCACCAGCCTGCTCTGGAGCCCTGAGGCTACGACAGACTCCGACCTGTTCAAGCGGCCACCGAATACCTTCACGTTGTTTGCCGGTTTCGGACTGTTGCTGCATTACCGCAACGAACTGTTCAAGCCGATCTTCTTCTGCGCCGCGCTGATTGCGCTTGTATCGAGCGCCTGCAGCCTGGTGGCTTTTGCTCCCCATATCTCGGATGGCACGCGAATGATCGGCGGGCGTGGGGCACTTGATAATCCGCTGCTGAGCTCTCACGTATTCGGATTCTTCTGCGTTTACTGGCTGTACGTGTGCATGACTACCAAGCGTGCTCACGTACTCTGGTTCAGCGTTCCGGCACTGGCAATCATGGCCGCGGCGGTGCTGGCCACCGGCTCGAGAACACCGATGGTTGCACTGGTCCTCGCCGTGCTCTGGATGAGTTTCATCAGTCGCAATCGGCGCTCGGCTCTGCTGATCGCCTGTATGGCGCTGGGCGCTGCGGCGCTGTTGCTGTTCTATCCCGAAATGATCACCAATCGTGGCAGCTCGTTCCGGTTCGAACTCTGGAGCATGTCGCTCGCGCGTATCGCCGAACACCCCTGGATCGGCCACAGCTACGACTCAGAGTTGTACCTGACGATTGCCGACGGCTATCAACTGCGCGAACCCCACAGCTTTGCCCTCGGCGTGCTGTATTACGTCGGCATCATCGGCTTCATCCCGTGGGCCTTCATGCTCGGCTGGGGCCTGTACAAAAGCCTCAAGGAACGTGCACAGCCATTGTTCATCCTGGCCTCCTCCTTGCTGGCCTATGGCATCGGTGCCGGCCTGACCGAAGGCGGCGGCATTCTCTCGCGGCCAAAAGAACACTGGTTCCTGCTGTGGATCCCGCTGGCACTGATCGCCGGCCTGAGCATCGCCCAGCGTCGCCGCAGCCTGCTGCGCATGCCGGTTCAACGCCTGAAATCGCAAGACTTCGAACAGCTGTGCGCCAACGCCCACGTGATCGAAGCCGATGGCCTGGGGCCCAAGGTCCTGCGCCTGGAGGATGGCAGCTTCCTCAAGCTGTTCCGCCCTCGTCGCTGGTACACCTCAGGCAGCTTCAATCCCTATTCAGAGCGCTTTGCCAGCAACAGCGAGCAACTGCGTGCATTGGGGATTCCATCACCGGTCATCCTCAATCTCTATCAGTTAAAGGATGCGAGCAGCGCCGTACGTTATCAGCCGCTGCCCGGCCTGACCCTGCGCCAGGCCCTGCAAAGCCTGGACAGCAGCCTGCGGGAATCGCTGATCGAACGTTTCGGCCGGTTCATGGCCCAGCTCCACGAGCGCGGCGTGTACTTCCGCTCCCTGCACCTGGGCAACGTACTTTTGATGGATGATGGCGAGTTCGGCCTGATTGACGTGGCAGACATGCGCATCTACCCATCGCCGCTGCGTAACGCCCTGCGCCAGCGCAACCTGCGGCACATGCAGCGTTATCCCCAGGACCGCAACTGGTTGTTCGAAACCCACTTTGAACAACTCGCCGCTGGCTACGCTTCGGCTGCATCGCCAAGCGCCACGGCGAAGATCCGTGACCAGGTGTCCAGGCTCAATCGTCCGGTTGCGCAGGTAGCGAACCCGGCCAAGTGATGGTTTGAAGCGCCGGGGTTGCAGGCCCCGGGCCATTGCGATGAACGCAATGGCCCGGCCGCAGCCCTATGAGCTGCGCTGCGGCGCCAGGTACAGCCGCACCAACCCACGCAAGGTCTTGCGACCCCAGAACTTCAACGGAATCTGCTTGAGGATCTCCCGCGCCAGTGGGCGGTCACGGTCGGCAGTCTTGAGGAACATCGAGTTCAGGAAGTTGTAGCGAACCTGATCGTAGGCTGGATGATCGCTGAACAACCCGTAGGTCTTGAGGATGTTCTGGATCATGTAGCGGTGATTCTTGTAGGTGTTGGTCGCGTGCTGGCGATAGCGCGCCATCACCACGTTCAACACGTCGATGGTGTACCCGGCGTGGGTGATCTTCAATTCGATCAGCAAGTCTTCCAGCGGAATCAGCGGATCGAACCCTCCGACCTCTTCCAGCGCCTGCCGACGGATCATCAGCGTCGGTGCCGGCGGAAAGGGCTTGCGATCGAGGAACAGGTCATCGAAATCCAGGCTGCGAAACGGCAAGTCGCGGCGCTGCTTCTTCTCCGGGTATGGCTTGCCGTCCCCATCAATCAACTCGATATTGCCGGCGCAAATACCCACCTTCGGCTTGCCTTCCATGTAGGCAACCTGGGTGGCGATGCGCTCGGGCAGCATGATGTCATCGGAGCCGAATGGCGCGATCAGGCTGCCTTTGGCGCGAGCGATGGCACCGTTCAGGGTATTGGTCAGGCCCTGGTTCTGCTGCACCTGGAAATCAAACCCGTGTTCGGCCTGCAAGCGCTGGATGCGCTCCACGCTGTCATCCCTGGAGCCATCGTCTACCACCAGCAACTCGATGTTGGGGTAGGTCTGGCCGAGCACACTGAGAATGCTCTGCTCGATGTACGGCCCGTGGTTGTAGGAGGCGATGATCACAGTGACCAGGGGTTGCTGCAGACTCATGCTTTACCTACTTCACGCAGACCGGTTTCGATCAGGTTCAAATACTTGTGCCGGAACTCGTCCAGGGTGTGGTTTTCTTCCAGGTAGCGGAACACTTGCTCACCCTTGGCACGCAGCTCTTCGTCGCTCAGCGCCAGGTAAGTGTCCAGTGCTGCCGCCAACTGCTCGACATTGCCCGGATCATGGGAGAGGCCGCCGGCACCTTGCACCAACGGCAGCATCGCCGGGCCATTGGAGGCGATGACCGGCAGATGGCCGCTCATGCCTTCCAGCAGCGCCAGGCCCAGGCCTTCGAACAACGACGGCATGGTCCAGATGTCGAAACCGCGCACATACTTCATGCCATCTTCGCGAAAGCCCAGCAGGTGCGCACGGCCGGTCAGGCCCAGGCGCTCGATATCGGCGCGCAGGTCTGCTTCGGCGCGGCCGGAGCCGATGATCCCCACCTGGGCCTCAGGGTATTTGTCCTTGAGGGTGGCGAACGCTTGCAACAAATGGGTGTGGCCCTTGATCGGCACCAGGCGGCCCAGGGCGCCAATCATCCGTGCATCCAGCGGCAGGCCCAGGGCCTTGCGCGCTTCATCCCGTGGCAACTGCAAGGCTTCGGCCTGGGGGATGTCGATGGCATTGGTGACAAAGGTGGTGTTTTCGCGGGTGAACCCGCAGTTGAGGTCCACCAGGTAATCCCTGACCGCTGCCGACACCCCGACGAATCGCCACGCCGGGCTGACCCACTTCTGCGTCTGGCGCCGGCGGTAGCCCCGGGCGTACTCGCCAAAACCGTGGGAGATGCCGATGCACAGGGGGATCTTCAACCAGCGGTTGAGCGACAGCATCATGTTCACCGACTTGAAGCGGTTACAGATGACCACGTCGAATTTCTGCTCGCGGCAATATTTGTAGATCTGCCACATCGCGCCGAAACGAATGCCCTTGAGGGACTTTTCCGGCAACTCGAAATAATGGGAGTGCTCAGCCACGCTCAGGGGCTGGCCGGGCAGCGGGCGGCCGCTGAGGAACCCGGATGTGACCTCGAAACGTTCAGCCGGCAAGGCCTTGACGATCTGCTCGCCGAGGTCGGCGAAGTCGTGGGTCTTGACGTTGTAGTCCGGCTGTAACTGCAAAACCTTGAAACGAGGTTTCATAACTCTCCATGCTGCAATCTGGCTGCGGGCGCGCAGCCCGGCGAAAAGGGGCGGCAGGCGCTGCAAGCCTGCCTTCAATAAGGTCTCAATCCTGCTTCAACACCCAGAGCAACTCATGACGGCGCACCGCCTTGCGGAAGAACTCATTCTCTCCGTAAGGCGATGGACTACGGCCCGCCAGTAATTGCTGCAACCACCTGCGCACGCGGCGCTTGAACGGCGCCCGCGGCTGCAAGTCGTGCATCATGCCCAGGGCCATGGCCTTGTCCTGCTGCTGGCTGAGCGTCAGCGGCAAGCTGCAAGGCACAAGTTCACGGGAGGCATCAAAACGCGGCGGCAAGGCCACGCCAGCGCCCGAATCACCCATGGGCCAACGATCGTTATCATGCAGGTGGTTGGCGTAGCCGAGCAACGTGCCCGGTTGCCACTCCAGGCCTTGCAAGGCTTCGAGAATCGCGGCGTGGGCGCAGATGTGATCCGGGTGCGGGTCCAGCAACGGCGTCGGCAACACGATCACCTGCGGGCGCGCCTTGAGCAGCAATGCCCGCAGGTCGGCAATCAGGTTATTCCAGGTCGGGGCGCCGTCCACATCCCCGGGCAAGGCCAGGGCATTGAACTGGCGAAACAGCCGCGTATCGTCCAACTGAGCTTCCCGGGAAGCCTGGGGCTGATCCGGTGCGGCCTGCATCGCTGCAAGCTGCATGCAGAAGTACCCCAACTGCACGCACTGCGCTTCGGGAACGCCCGCCCAACGCGGCACGGTGACGCTATCCCAGGCACGCAGGCGGCCTTTTAGGCGTGCGGCATCGGCCTTGGGCATGCCCATTTGCTGATAGTGATCGGCTTCGATTTCGCCCGCTGTAAGGGTGACGATCCAGCTCTCATCGGCTTGGCTGTAGAGGCTGAAGGCGGCCAGTTCGGCATCGTCGGCATGGGGCGCAATGACCATCACGCGCTGGTGACGGTAATCCGGCTGGCGGAACAACCACAGCGTCGGCTGCCCCTTGATCCGGCAGAAACGCCCGCGCAAGCGCAGCTTACCGCCGGACAGCGCTTCGCCCATGCCTGTCAGGTTGAGATAGCGCCACCCTGCGACACCTCGCTCGAAGACTTGCCGGTCTGGCGCATCCAGGCCCAACACTTCCACCGCCGGGTCGAGAAAACGCCCCAGCCACGAGCTTTTGAGCTCAACCCCTACGATCAGGGTTTCATCGCCCACCAAGGGCGTGTCCAACAGCAGGCGCCCTGCTTCAAGACGCAGACCCGCGCACTCGCTCCCTTCAGGAAACGCGTACTCATAGTCGTCTTTAGGCGAGTAGAACAGATGGTCGGCAAACCAGGCTTCATGCGCGGCCCACAGCACCACCGCCAGCAGCAGCGGCAACCACCAGGCCACCAGCACACCGACAGCCACCAATAGCAACAGGCCCACCAACAGCGCAATACGCTTGTTGCGCCGGTGCTGCTTGAGCAATTGCTGTTTGCGACTCATACGCTGAACACCGGCACCGGGTTGCACCAGCGCTCCTTGTATTCACGGTCGGAACGCCCGAAGGAGAAACGCAGCGGCTTGTCGCTCGCCCGCGCTTGCTCCCAGGCACTTTGGGTATTGAGGAAACTCAGCACGCTGCCGGGGCTGAACGCCTTGGTTTCAGGGTCGACACCGCCGTTGACGTATTCGGCGCTGACCCACTGCGGCGCCTGCACCTGATACACCAGTTGCACGGCAATCGCAGCGTCATTGAGAAACAGCACCGAGCCGAACAGGAATTCCTTGAGCAACTCCAGCACCTCGGCCAAGCGCTCGGCACCCGCCGCCGGGAAACCCCAGCGCCGCTGGAACAGGTCGCAGTAAATCGCCGCCAGTTCGCTGCTGGAAAACTCGCCGACCGCCCGCACCACGCCGCCCGCCTCTTCCAGCAAACGCAATTCACGGCGCTGGTTGTAGCGAAACTTCTTCGACAACTCTTCCGGTGTGCGCGCCATGGCCAACTGCTCGGCCTGGGGCTTGAGGGTGCTTACGCGCCCCTCATTCAGTGCAGAGAGATAACGCGCGCGATGGCGCAATGGCACCTGCGCATCGGCGGCAATCGGCAGAATGATCTCGGCATTACCCAGATCAAACAGGCCTTTTTTGCCTTTGCGCTTGAGCACGTCCTTGGACAGGGCCAGGTCGCGCCCCCAGGTAGCAATTGCGCCCTTCAGCTCACCGTCCTGCTCCCAGCCCAGGTAGCGCACCGGAATCTGCGCCAGGTGCGCCAGCCGCTCGACGATCTGCGGATGAGTCGCCACGCTGCCGCCAAAACGCTGCCAGGCCTGGGCGTAAACCTCGGCCTCGACAGGCGTCCAGCCACGTTCACGCCAGCCCTGGAAGCGGTTCAGCATTTAGACCACGGCGTCATAAGGGTCCACGCCGTCCTTGACCACGAGGATGTCTTCCATGATCAGGTACTGCAGGTCGGAACCGAAGAACATGTTCAGCGCGTCGGTCGGCGAGCAGATCATCGCTTCGCCACGACGGTTGAGCGAGGTGTTCAGCGACACACCATTGCCGGTCAGTACTTCCAGTTCTTTCATCATGTCGTAGTAGCGCGGGTTGTATTCGCGCTTGAGCACCTGGGCACGGGAGGTACCATCTTCATGGACCACTTCCGGCACGCGGGTTTTCCACTCTTCCGACACTTCAAAAGTGAAGGTCATGAACGGCGCCGGGTGATCGACCTTGATCATCTGTGGCGCAACGGTGTCGAGCATCGACGGGCAGAAAGGCCTCCAGCGCTCGCGGAACTTGATCTGGTGGTTGATCCGGTCAGCCACGCCGGTGGCGCTTGGGCAACCGATGATCGAACGACCGCCCAGGGCACGCGGGCCAAACTCCATGCGGCCCTGGAACCAGGCCACCGGGTTGCCGTCGACCATGATCCTGGCGATGCGCTTGGGCATGTTTTCAATCTTGCGCCAAACCGGCTTGCTCTCGTGCTTGGCGCACGCCGCGATCACGTCTTCGTTGCTGTAGGACGGGCCGAGATAGACGTGTTCCATCTTCTCAACCGGTACGCCACGGGCGTGAGACACGTAGGCGGCTGCACCCACCGCAGTACCGGCATCGCCGGACGCCGGCTGCACGAACAGCTCCTTGACGTCGTCGCGGGCAATGATCTTCTGGTTCAGCTTGACGTTCAGCGCACAGCCGCCGGCAAACGCCAGCTTGCCGGTGTCTTTGAGGATGTCGCCCAGGTAATGGTCGATCATCTGCAACGCCAGCTTCTCGAACAGCGCCTGCATGCTGGCCGCGTAGTGGATGTACGGCTCGTCGGCGATATCGCCTTCGCGCTTCGGACCCAGCCACTCGATCAGTTTTGGCGAGAAGTAGAAACCCTTGCCCTTCTCTTTGTAGCGGCGCAGGCCGATGACGTTGGCGTAGTCGGTGTTGATCACCAGCTCGCCGTTTTCAAAGGAGGCCAGGCGCGAGAAATCGTACTTGCTGGCATCGCCATACGGCGCCATGCCCATGACCTTGAACTCACCGTCGAGCATCTCGAAACCGAGGAACTCGGTGATCGCGCCATACAGGCCGCCGAGGGAGTCCGGATCGTAGAATTCCTTGATCTTGTGGATCTTGCCGTTTTCGCCGTAGCCGAAGAAGGTGGTGGCGTACTCGCCCTTGCCGTCGATCCCGAGGATCGCGGTCTTCTCCTGGAAGCCCGAGCAATGGTAGGCACTGGAGGCGTGGGCCAGGTGGTGTTCAACCGGTTCGATCTTGATTTTCTTCGGATCGAAGCCCAGTTGCTCCAGGCACCAGACGATCTTGTTGCGATAGCGCTTGTAGCGACGGTTGCCCATCAGGATCGCGTCGAGGGCGCGGTCCGGGGCGTACCAGTAACGCTTGGCGTAGTGCCAGCGGGCCTCGCCGAACAGGCTGATGGGGGCGAACGGAATCGCCACCACATCAACGTCGGAAGGCTTGATACCGGCTTGTTCCAGGCAGAACTTCGCCGACTCGTAGGGCATGCGGTTCTTTGCATGTTTGTCGCGCACGAAGCGCTCTTCTTCGGCGGCCGCGATCAGCTTGCCGTCGATGTACAAGGCTGCGGAAGGATCATGGCTAAGGGCGCCGGACAGGCCAAGAATCGTCAATGCCACAGGGGTCTAGCCTCTTTTAGTCTGCATGCAGGCGCGTCACGCCTGAAAAAAGTGTGCTCCCCGCCTGGGCGAGAAACAGCTAAAGGGCGGGATTATAGCGTAAACACGGCGCGGGATGATCTAGGGATTGTGGCGACCGGTTGTCACTGCAGGCCTAGCGGAAAATCTCGATGCTGCCGTCCCTGTTCTGGCGGTAGACCGTGTAGGGCAGCACAAGGGTGTCGAGCAAGCCGGAGGCCACGAGCTCGGCGGCGAAGATCGGCAGGGAGCCGGAGGCATCGCGCGTGTGCTCTTTGGTGGTGTCGGGGGCGCCGTTCAAGGTGCAGAAACCGTAGATCACCCCACTGTAGATACGCGGCACGTTTTCACAATAACTGCGCGATTCCTTGAGGTTCTGGCTGGCAACGGCGTCCGGGCGAAACACCGTGTTGATGGTGCCGCAACCGGTGGTGGATACCAGTACAGCGGCGAGAAGGACTCTGGTTGCAAGACTCACGGACAACTCCATTTGGCATAAGTGTGGGCATTCATCCCTGCCCCATACAACCTTGCCGGATCCGTTTATGAACCCGGGCGCCAATAGATACTGATGTTGCCATCGGTACCTTGCTTGTAGACCGTATAGGGCAGGACCACTGTATCAACAATGCCCGAGACCGTTATATCCAATAGAACGAATGGCATCAGCACGCCAGTGAGGTCCGGCGCGGCGTGCAGCAGGCAGAAATCAAAGGCAACCCCGCTGTAGACACGGGGAATCGACTGGCAGTAGGTTTTTTGCTTCCTGAGTTCACGTGCCGCCGCCGCGTCTTCGCGCAACAGCGTATTGGCCGTTCCGCAGCCGCTCAACACAAGGATTCCAATGCTTAGCGCAGCAGTCATTTTTAGCGTCATGGCAAGCCCTCTGAATGGCCAGCAACGCTAACATCGGCCCTGTTGGTGACCCAGACCCCACGCACCGCCGCGCCATGTAAGAAGATTCCGAAATGGCAAAAGCTGGCTGAATCGTTAAACTCGCGCACTTTTGTGCGCCATGGATGCTGGTTTACTCATGAAAGTTGTTGTACCCACTCGATTTGCGATGCTGCTTCCCGGACTGCTTGGCCTGTACAGCAGCGCCCAGGCCGATGAAGCGCCACTGGTCCTGGACCCCAGCGTGGTCACCGGTTCGCGCAGTGCCAGCCCATCGTTTGACCTGCCGTATTCGGTGGACAGCATCAGCCGTGAGCAAATCAGCGATGGCCAACTGGGCATCAATGCTTCAGAGGCACTGTCCCGCGTGCCCGGCCTGGTGGTTCAAAATCGCCAGAACTACGCCCAGGACTTGCAGATTTCCTCCCGTGGCTTCGGTGCTCGCTCGGCATTTGGTGTGCGCGGTATCAAGCTGATCGCCGACGGCATACCCGCCAGCACCCCGGACGGTCAGGGCCAGGCGACGACGTTCAACCTCGACACCGCCGAGCGCATCGAAGTCCTGCGCGGCCCGGCCGCCACGCTGTATGGCAGCAATGCCGGCGGCGTGATCCAGATGTTCTCCCGCAACGGCGAAGGCCCGCCGCGCATCGGTGCCGAGACGCTGGTGGGCAGTGACGGCCTGAGCAAGAACCACCTCACCGCCGAAGGCGCGGCAGACGGCGCAGGCTTCGTGCTGGACGCCTCGCGCATGGACACCGACGGTTATCGCGACCACAGCAGCGCCCGCCGCGACCAGACCTTTGCCAAGCTCAATTTCGAGCCCGATGAAGACAGCAAACTGGCGCTGATCTACAGCAGCCTGGAACAGAACGGCACGCAGGATCCGCTGGGGCAGGCGTGGGATGCGTACAAGGCCGACCCGCGCTCGGTCAGCAGCGCCGCCGAGCTGTACAACACCCGCAAAAGCATCGACCACCAGCAACTGGGGATGAATTACGAGCGGTATTTCGGTGATGCCACACTGCAGGTGAATGCCTATACCGGGCGGCGGAGCGTGATTCAGTACCTGTCGATTCCCAAGGGAACGCCCGCCAACGAACGCGGCGGCGGCGTGGTGCAGTTCGACCGCAAGTTCTACGGCAGCTCCGTGCGCTGGATGCAACCGGTCGACAGCGTGCCGGGCGAGCTGATGATCATCACCGGCCTGGATTTCGACCAGAGCGAAGACAGCCGCCACGGCTACCAGAATTACAGCGGCAACACCCTTGGCGTAAAAGGCCAGTTGCGCCGGGATGAAATCGACACCGCCCGCAGCCTCGACCCCTACATCCAGGCCAACTGGGCCATCAATCGCTGGACCCTGCAAGCCGGGGTACGCCACAGCACCATGGCACTGGATGTCGACGACCAGTTCCTGAGCAACGGCGACTCCAGCGGCAACAAGACCTATCAGAAGAACACACCGTCCGTGAGCGTGATGTACGCCTTCACGCCCGACCTGCACGGCTACGTCAGTGCCGGCAAGGGGTTCGAGACGCCAACCCAGGCGGAACTGGCGTACGCGCCGGGCAACATCGAAGGGTTCAACTTCGGCCTGAAGCCGTCGGAAAGCACGCAGTATGAAGTGGGCTTGAAGGCACAACTGAACGACACCCGGGTCAACGCCGCTGTCTTCCAGATCACCACCGAGGACGAGCTGGTGGTGGACCAATCGATCGGCGGCCGCACCAGCTACCAGAACGCCGGCCGCACCCTGCGCCGCGGCTTCGAACTGGGCATCGAAAGCCAGCTCAGCGAGCAGTGGAGCACCAACATCGCCTACACCCGCCTGCAAGCCACCTACGACAGCGACTTCATCGGCGGCGGCAAACCGGTGGACAAAGGCAACTACCTCCCCGGTGTGCCACAAACCACACTATTCGCAGAGCTCAACTGGAAACCCCGGGACTGGGTCAGCACCGCCGTGGAAGGCATATACCGCAGCAAGGTCTACGTCGAAGACACCAACCAGCAACACGCGGCACCGGGCTACAGCGTGTTCAACTGGCGTGCACGCTTTGAGCAGAAGGTGGAGCACTGGACGTTCCACCAGACCCTGCGCCTGGATAACTTGCTGGATCGCCAATATGTGGGGTCGGTGATTGTCGGAGACGGCAACGGCCGCTATTACGAAGCAGCGCCGGGACGCTCGTGGTATGCAGGCGCCGGCGCCGAGTACACATTTTAGAAACTGACCATCGAACTTGTGGCGAGGGAGCTTGCTCCCGTTGGGCCGCGCAGCGGCCCTAAACCCCTAGCCCACTGCCTTTGGCAACCGCTGATCAATCACCCGATACAACGCACTGCTCTCAGGCCAGTTACGCATAAACCTTGCCCGATCCCTGGCATATGCCGGAGCGAAGCTGCTCAAGGACGTGTGCTGACACATCGAATCCAGGTCGATCAGCGCCCAGCGATCCGTGTGCCAGAACAGGTTATGCCCCTTGAAATCCCCATGGCTGATGCGCTCGCGGATCAACTCTGCGAACAAATTATCCAGGGCCTGCAATTCGGCCTCGGGTGCCTCGCCACTCTCAACATACGGCGCGAACCGCTCGATAATGTCCGGCCCCGGCAGGTACTCGGTCACCAGATACGCGCGGCTGCGCAGCCACAGGAAGCGCTTTTCCAGCAACGCCAGCGGCTTGGGCGTGGCGATGCCGAGGAACGCCAGGCGATTGCCTTCGCGCCACGAATGCCAGGCCCGGCTCGGGCGCCAGAAGCGCTTGAGCCAATGGGCAAAACCCTTGATGTTGTAGCGCTTGATCACGAGTGGTCGACCAGCCACCTCGACCTTGGCGACACTGGCCGCCCCGCCGGTTTTATACAGGTGGCCCTGGTCGAGCAGCGCATCGGCCTGCGCCAGCACCGGCAGCATCGCCGCTTCTTCCTCACGACGAGTCGCGCGCAGGGCGAACGGCCCGCGCACGACGCTGAACAGCGTGCACTCCCGGCCAACCTTGCTCAGGAAGTCCTTCAAGCGCCAGACGCTGACCTTGCGTACCTGCTTCTGCAACGCTTCGAGCGGCAACGCGTGTTCGCCATTGCTCAGCAGGTAATACACCAGCAACTCTTCGGTAAACGGCTCGAGGTTTTTCGGCAACTGCGCGAAAAACACCCCAAGGTTTTCCAGCACCCGGTTACGCGACAGCGGTTTGCCCGCCTCTTCGACACAGATCCCGGCGCCGTCGATCAAATACAGTTTGCCGTCCTGACGCAGCAGGTTGTCCAGGTGCAGGTCTTCCTGCCACAGGCCCTTGGCGTGCATCTGCGCAATCGCACCCAGCGCTTCGGCGAGCACCGCTTGCTGCTGGTCAGCCAGCGGCGGCAGGTGCTCAACAGCCTGCCACGCATCAGCCAGGCTGTCGGCGCCTTCAAGAAACTCGAACAGCAGCCAACCGCCCTCACCCTCTTGCAGACCATCGGCCAGCAACAGCGGCGTGGTCAGGCCTTGCTCGGCCAACAGCCGCACGCCCTTGAGTTCACGCTGAAAATGCCGCGCCGCCTTGCTGCCCACCAACAATTTGGCCAGCACCGGGCGCCCGCGCCACACAGCTGCGCCGACATAACGCTGGCCCGGCAATACCCGCAGCAGGCTCAGCAGTTGCAACTGCCCAGGCCCGGCAGCGTCTGCCAGTTCGATGCTCAGGGGCAGGCTTGGCGTGCGGCCGGCATTTTTCAGTTCGGACAAACGCATCAGCGGTTCTCCTTGTGACTGCGCCGGGCCGCCAGGCGCTGGTGCCAGGTGGCAACCAATGCGCTGTCCTGCGGCTGGTCCAGGTAGGCCGCCAACAGCTGGCGAACCTGATCGTCCGACCATTGCGGCGCACGGCGCAACAGCGGTTCCAGGTCCTTGACCCGGTCACGCCAGCCGAACAGCAGCGGGCGGGTTTTCTCCAGGTCGATTAACTGCGCCGCGTACCCGTCGCCGGTGGCCTGCAGGAAAATATGCTTGGGATAAAAACAGCCATGCACCTGGCCCACGCTGTGCAACTGACGAGCAAGCTGACCGCAGGCCAGCAGGATTGCCCGCTGCTGCACGTCGCTCAACTCAGACCATTGCTCCAGCAATGAATCCAGGTCATTCCAACCATCCAGCGCCCGGGTCAGCAACATCGCCCGATGCTCTCCGGCCACTTTGCGCTCACCGAAAAACGCCGCCTGCAATGCCGGAATACCCAACTGCCGATAGCGGCTGATGTTACGAAACTCGCGGGCAAAACTCGGCTCGCCAAACGGGCGGTGCAAGGTGCGCGTCAGGTAGTTGCTCTGGCGCTTGAGGTAGTAGCCCTGGCCTTCGAGTTCGAGGCGAAACACGCTGCTCCAGCCGCCGCGGCTGGTATTGGGCTCGTCCACCGCATCCAGTTGCTTGGCCCACAGCGCGTCGAAAGTGCCGAGGCCGTTGCGCTCAAGCAATGCTCGATCTTCGGCCGCCAGGAAATCACTCATTCTCGCCCCTCGAAAAACTTCACCACGTGGCGAATTCGCTGTTTGTCCGCCGCACTCAAGTGTTTGCGCTGACGGTATTGCATGTAGAAGCGCAGGCGCTGGGTAGCCGACAAGTGATACTTGGCGACTTTGTCCAGGCAGGCCAGGTCCTTGGTAATGCGGTACTTGAGCCAGAACCCGCGCCAGAAATCGCCATTGGGGCAATCAATCAGGTACAGGGTTTGCTGGTCGTCCACCAACAAGTTGCGCCACTTCAAATCGTTGTGGGTAAACCGGTGGTCGTGCATGGTCCGCGTGTATTCAGCGAGCTGGCGACTGATCTTGTTGACCCACACCGGATCCGACAGTTGCGGGTCATTGCGCTCGGCCAATGCCGACAAGTCTTCGGTCTTCGGCAGCTCGCGCGTGATCATCGCCCCGCGGTGATACGCCAGGCCTTTACGCTCCAGGCCCCAGGCGATCACATCGGCGGTGGGTATGCCCCACTTGGCGAAGCGCTTGAGGTTCTGCCATTCGGACTTGACTCGTGGCTTGCCCAGATAGCGGCGCAACCCCTTGCCTGCACCGACGTAGCGCTTGACGTAATAGTTGACCCCGCCGCGCTCCACGCGAATCACTTCGGACAACGGATCGCGGGTCAGCCGCTCGCCTTGCAGGGCGAACACGGCTTCCAGGCTACCAAAGTCATCCGCCAGGGCGGCGTAAGCGGGTTCCAGGTTCCAACCCGCCATCAGAGCGCATCCCCGTATCGTTGCTTGCGTGCGTAAAGCTTGGCGGCCATGCGTTCCAACGCCGACAGCAGCGCGCTTTGCTCGCCCAGGATCTGGCGCAAAGGTTGCTGGAAGTACGCCTTGAGAAACCGCAGTTTGTCGCGCCGGGTCAAACCGATCTCCAGGGCGGAGTAGTAAAGCCCCGCCAGGTCCTTGTCACGCCAGCGCCGGGGAATCTTCGAACGCACCTGGGCACGGTGCAGGTCGATCACCGAGAGCTTGATGTTGTGCACGGTAACCGGTTGGTCGGTGTGCAACAGGAAGTGGCACAGGTAGCAATCACGATGGTTCACGCCCCCCCGGTGCATCGTGCCCAGGGTGCGCGCAAGCTCAACGGTCAAGGCATGCCGAATCGCCGGCACGGGCGGCTGCTTGACCCAGTCCATGGTCAGGTCTTCAAGGCTGACGATAGGCGCCAGCTCTTCAGTGACGATGAACGAGTGCTGGTCGGCCGGGTTGCTGCCCTTTTCACCAAAGGCCACGCCGGTCATGGTGGGCACGCCGAGTTCCTGCAGACGCTGGATCGCGTCCCACTCCTGGCCCGCGCCCAAGACAGGCAACTTGGCCGTGATCAGGTTCTTGAGGATTTCACCCCAGCCAATTCCCCGGTGGATCTTTACAAAATAATGGCGGCCTTCCACTTCCGTACGCAGGGTACGGCGCGCGGCCAGCTCACGAAACACCTGGCCGTCCAGCTTCTCGACTTCGGCGAACGCATCGCGTCCGGCCCACAGGGTCTTGAACGGTTCGGCAAGAATCAACTTCATCGGTTTGGCTCCGCCAGAATCAGGTCCGCAGCGTACTGCGGCATGCTATAGAGGTCGGCCGTCTCTGCGAAGGCCAGACCATTGCGGCTCCACGCCGCGCGCGCTTGTGGATCGTCGAGCATATCCACCAGGTACTGGTTGAGCTGGGCCTGCTCGAACGGTTCGTCCAACACCCGCCCACTCTGGGCCTTGTCGATATAAAACGCGTAGCCGCAGACCTTGCTCACCAGCACCGGGAGGCCGGCGACCACCGCTTCGATCAGCACCATGCCGGCCGCCTCGTTGTACGCGGGGTGGATCAACAGGTCAGCGCCCAGCAGAAAGCGCGGGATATCGCTGCGGCCCTTGAAGAACTGCACCTGGTCGCCCAGGCCCAGCGCAGCACTCTGCAATTGGAATACTTTGGGGTCGTCCTGGCCGATTACAAATAGCCGGGTGCGTTTCTTCAGGCTCGACGGCAGCGCGGCCACGGCCTTGAGGCTGCGATCGACGCCCTTGGTCTTGAAGCCCGAGCCAATCTGCACCAGCAGCAAATCATCGTCGGCCAGGCCGAATTCGCGACGAAACTCGGCGCGGATCTCGGCAGCATTGGGCGGCGCGCGGCGGTCGCGGGCAATGCCCGGGGGCAACAAATGAAAACGCTCGGCCTGGGTCCCGTAATACTGGGTGAACAGCTGCTGCTGGTGTTCGGACAGCACCATGATCTGCGTCTTGGCGTCTTTGTCGAACACTGCACGCTCGTATTCGGCAAAGTGCTTGTACCGGCCGAACCAGCGATACATCGGGTTGCGCAGGTTCTGCGCCTTGTCTTCGAACACGCCGTCGGCGGCGAAGTACAGGTCCAGCCCCGGCATCTTGTTGAAGCCCACCACGCGGTCGACCGGGCGCTTGGCCAGGTCGGCCTGGATCCAGGCGTAGAGCTTTTCATTGCGCCGATGGTTGACCAGCGCCTTGACCGGCGCCACCAGTACTTCAAAGCCCGGCGGCACGTCACCCTCCCAGATCAGCGTATAGACGCGAATCTGATGCCCGCGCTGCTGGCACTCCAGGGCAATGCGCATGAAGTCGCGCTGCAGGCCACCAAAGGGGAAGTATTTGTAGAGGACAAAAGCCAGTTGCATCAGTGTTCCTCAGCCAGTAACAACGTGCTTAAACGAGTTGCGACACGCTCAGGGTTCAGGCGAGTGAAGCACAGGGGCCACTCGCGCTTGAGATCGAACCGACGCTGGTCTTCGGCAGTCGGTTGATAAGTGCATTTCTTTTGCAGGCAAGGCGCACACGGGAAGTCGCTGGCCAGGTGAATCTGCGCCTTGCCATAAGCCCCGGTCAGGCCAGGATTGGTAGGGCCGAACAGGGAAATCGTTGGCACATCCAGCGCTGCGGCCAAGTGGCCAAGGCCGGTGTCGACCGCGACACACGCCTTCGCACCCGCCAGCACCCGGGCCACGCCCGCGAGGTTCAGCCTGGGCAGCACTTCGGCGTTTTTCAGGCCCTGGGCCAGGCGTTCAGCCCGGGCTTTTTCGGCGGCATTGCCCCACGGCAGCTTCACGTCCACGCCAAAGCGGTCCATGCGTTCGGCCAGGTCGCGCCAGTAGGCTTCCGGCCAGTGCTTGGTGTCCCAGGTGGTGCCGTGCAGCAGCAGTACAAACGGTTTTTTCGGCGGCAGGCCCAGCAGCTTGTCGACACTGAGGCCGTAGTCGCCCAGGCCTTTTGGCAGGTCATAACCGAGGGCGACGGCAAACAGCTGGCGCAAGCGCTCCACCGCGTGCTGCCCACGGGCCACGGCCAGGCGTCGGGAATAGAAGTGCGCCGCCAATGGCTCGCGAGCCGACTGTTTGTCGAAACCGACCACCGGGGCACGTACGTAGCGGGTCAGCCAGGCACTTTTCAGCAGGCCCTGGGCGTCGATCACTAGGTCGTATTTGGTCGACTGCACGCTCTTCTTGAAGCGCCGCCATTCGCCACTCTTGAAGGTCTGCCAGAGGTTCTTGCGCCAGCGGCGGATCGCCACCGGGATCACCTTGTCCACCGCCGGGTGCCAGGTGGGAATCTCGGCGAAGCCTTCTTCCACCACCCAGTCAAACCGGATGCCCGGGATCGCCCGCGCCGCGTCGGTCAACGCCGGCAAGGCATGAATCACATCGCCCAGGGATGAGGTCTTGATTACCAGAACCCGCAACTTAACGAACCTCGACCACAGTGCCCTGCAACCGCTGCAACGCGTCGCTGACAGGTTGCGGCAGCAACTGGCGCAGGCAGTTGTAGTGGCCGAAGCGGCAGGTGCGATCAAAACACGGGCTGCAATCCAGGCCCAGGCGCACCACTTCGACCTTGTCGGCCAGCGGCGGGGTAAACCCGGGAGACGTCGAGCCATACACTGCCACCAGCGGGCGGTTCAGCGCCGCGGCCACGTGCATCAGGCCGGAGTCGTTGGACACCACCGCGTCTGCACAGGACAGCAGGTCGATGGCCTCGGCCAGGGATGTGTCGCCGCTCAGGTTGACCGCCTCTTCGCGCAGCCCCGGGATCAAGCGCTGGCGAATATCCTCGCCCACCGAATGATCGTTTTTCGAGCCGAACAACCAGACTTGCCAGCCCTCGCGAATCTTCATCTCCGCAACCTTGGCGTAATGCTCCGAAGGCCAGCGCTTGGACTCGCCAAACTCCGCGCCAGGGCACAGCGCCAGCACCGGACGGTCCAGCTCCAGGCCGAACTTGGCCAGGGCGGCGTCGCGGGTGACCGGGTCGATTTGCAGGCTCGGGCGCGGATAAGGCGTCGGCAACTCGGCTCCCGGCGCGTAGGCCAGGGCCATGAAGCGCTCGATCATCAGCGGGTAACGGGCCTTGTCGAGCTTGCGCACATCGTTGAGCAGGCCATAGCGAAACTCGCCACGCCAGCCGGTGCGTTTGGGAATACCGGCGAAGAACGGCACCAGTGCCGACTTCATCGAGTTGGGCAACAGGATCGCCTGATCGTACTGGCCAGCCAGGGACTTGCCGATGCGTCGACGGGTCGCCAGCTCCAGCGCGCCGTGGCCGAGCGGGAAGCTCAAGGCCTGACGCACCTCGGGCATGCGCTCAAGGATCGGCCGGCTCCACTCGGGGGCGAGCACGTCGATTTGGCAGTCGGGATGACGTTGCTTGAGGCACTGGAACAGTGTCTGCGCCATCACCATGTCACCGACCCAACTGGGCCCAACGATCAGAATATTCATGTAGTTTCCACAAACGATACGGGGAGGCTCATGCCTCCCCGCCTTATATAGTGTTTCAGCTTAACCCCAGTTCATGCCAGATTCGCTGCACCTGGCGCCGTTCGTCAGCGAACTGGTCCCCGGCCACCGTACCGGCCTCGTTCTGCAGGGCCTGGCGGTGAGCGGCGGAACGGTAGGCTTTATACACCTCGCGCAGCAAATGGGCATCGGCGGCGGGCATTAGCCCGACCTGCTCCAGGCCTTCCAGAATGCGGATATTGTCGGTGTAGCGCAGCAACGATGGATGTTGCGCAGACCACGCCAGAGCCGCGTATTGCACCATAAATTCAATATCGACGATACCTCCGGCGTCCTGCTTGAGGTCGAACGACGCCGTGGGTTCGAAGGCATTCGCCGCCGTTCCCGCCGCCGTGGACTTGGTGCCGAGGTTGTCGCGCATCTTGGCGCGCATCTCGCTGACCTCCTGGCGCAGCTTGTCCAGGTCCTGCGCACGGCCCAGCACTTGCGCCCGTACCTGCTCGAAAGCACGGCCCACATCCTGACTGCCTACCAGCACTCGCGCACGCACCAGCGCCTGGTGCTCCCAGGTCCAGGCTTCGTTTTCCTGATAACGCGCAAATGCGCCCAGGGAACTCACCAGCAAACCGGATGCGCCCGAAGGCCGCAGGCGCATGTCCACTTCATACAACTGGCCCGAGTTGGTCTGGGTGGTCAGCAGGTGAATGATCCGCTGCCCCAGCCGGGTAAAGAACTGCGCGCCATCGATCGGCTTGGCACCGTCGGTTTCGGCCTGGGGGTCACCGTCATGGATAAACACCAGGTCCAGGTCCGAACCATGCCCCAATTCGATGCCGCCGACTTTCCCATAACCGACAATGATGAAGCCAGGATCGCACAAGGTGCCGTCCACCCGTTGCGGCGAGCCGTAGCGGGCAACCGTCTGGCGCCAGGCCAGGGCCAGCACTTGTTCGAGGATGGCTTCGGCGAGCCAGGTCAGGTAGTCGCTGACTTTCATCAACGGCAGGCTGCCGGCGATTTCCGAGGCGGCCACCCGCAGGCGGTGGGCCAGCTTGAAGTGCCGTAGGGCTTCCATCTGCTGCTCAAGGTCATCTTCGGGGATGCGCGTCAGGCGCTCGCGCAATTCGGCGGCCAGTTCCGGCGCCAGCGGCGGCTTGAACAGGCGGCCTTCGTTGAGCAGTTCGTCCAGCAGCAGTGGGAAGCGGGTGATCTGCTCGGCAATCCACGGGCTGGCGGCGCACAGGGTCAGAAGGCGACGCAGGGCGTCGGGGTTTTCCGTCAGCAACACCAGATAAGCGGAACGCCGGGCGACGGCTTCGACCAAGGGCAGGACGCGCTCCAGTACCAGGTCCGGGTTGGCATGTTCGACGGCCTGGGCCAGCAAGCGCGGGATAAATGCATCCAGACGCTCGCGACCCAGGCGCTGCATGGCACGCAATTGCGGACTGCTGCGCAGGCCGGCCAGGGTTTTCAAGGCTTTGGGCGCGTCGGTAAAACCGCCTTCCTGCAACTGACGGCAGGCGGCTTCCTCGTCCTGGGACTCTTCCCACAACGGCAACCACTCACCGCCCACCATCAACTCGCTCTCTTCGCCCTCTTCTTCATCCGGATCGGCAATCACCTGGCGGAAATGCCAGTCCACCCGGCCACGCCAGTACATCAGGCGCTCATGAAACGCGGTCCAGTCCGGAAAGCCCAGCATAAAGGCAATCCGCGCCTGGTCTTCGGTGCCATCCGGGAGCATCTGCGTCTGGCGATCGGCGATCGCCTGGATCGCGTGCTCGGTGTAGCGCAGGAATTCATAGCCATCGCGCAGCTCGGCGACCACCGCCGGCGGCAGGTAACCCTGGCCTTCCAGGGTACCCAGCACTTTTAACAGTGGGCGCTGCTGCAGGCTCAGGTCACGGCCACCGTGGATCAGCTGGAACGCCTGGGCGATAAATTCGACTTCACGGATGCCGCCCGAGCCCAGCTTGATGTTCTCGGCCATGCCCTTGCGCCGCACTTCCTGCTGGATCAACTGCTTCATGGTGCGCAGCGCTTCGATGGCGGAAAAGTCCAGGTAACGCCGGTAGACAAACGGTCGCAGCATGTCGAGCAGTTGCGCACCGGCCACCTGGTCACCGGCCACCACCCGCGCCTTGATCATGGCGTAGCGTTCCCAGTCGCGGCCCTGGTCCTGGTAGTACTGCTCCAGCGCGTTGAAGCTGAGCACCAGCGCCCCGGCTGAGCCGTAAGGTCGCAGGCGCATGTCGACCCGGAACACAAAGCCGTCGACGGTCATCGGGTCCAGGGCCTTGATCAGTTTTTGACCAAGACGGATGAAGAACTCCTGGTTGTCCAGCGAGCGCTTCACGCCGACCGTGTCGCCGCCTTCGGGGTAGGCGAAGATCAGGTCGATGTCGGACGACAGGTTCAGCTCCACTGCGCCGAGCTTGCCCATGCCGAGGATGACCATGTGCTGCGGTTCGCCGCTGCGACGGCCCGTGGGTGTGCCGAACAATACGCAGTGGCGCTGGTACAACCACTGATAGGCCTGGTCGATGCTGGCGTCGGCCATGTCCGACAGGTCGCGGCAGGTTTGCACCAGGTCCGCCTGTCGGGTCAGGTCGCGCCAGATGATCCGCACCTGCTGGCGGGTGCGCTGTCGGCGCAGAACCCGGCCCAGTTCGTCTTCTGTCTCGGCTTGTTGCACGGCCGTTGCAATCTGTCCGCACAGCTCGCCGGGGGCAAAGCTGCGGTCCAGTTCGCCCCAGGCCACCAGCTCGAGCAACATCAAAGGGTCACGAACACTCTGTTCAATGACAAAATCACTGGCGGCGCACACACGGGCGAAGTCAGCCCAACGTTGCGGCGTCCACTCAGAAAGGCCATTATCGCCGTCCAATCCGGCCACGGCGTCACGAAATGACTGCTCGGCCCGCTTGGCAAATGGAAGCAGGATGGCCGGGAGTTCGGCCTGCATTGGAAGGCTCATGGTCTATCCTTGATCGGCGCGTAAAGGGCTTGTAGCTGTGAACGCAAGAACCACGCTCGGTGAAGGACTGTCGAACAAAGGTTAGAAATAGCTGAAAATTTTTCTTTTTTGGCAGTCAACATCAAATCTCTACCCTTTCTTGTTCGCAAAAGATCAACAATAACGATTATGCTCGCCAGCTAGACCGAGCAATCCGCTCAGTCTTGTGTAGTTTTACTACTCGTATATACATTCGAAAGGCTGAAATGGCCGAGGATTTGTAGTAAAACTACAGGACGCCGAAGCAACCTTCGGCCATCCAAGAATTTATGTCGTCTGCCCACAAGGCCAGTCGCAAACTTCAGGCAACCGATTCTGGTAGCCTTTCCGCCCTGGAGCAAGCCATGCAAGACCTCGATCCCGTCGAAACCCAGGAATGGCTGGACGCCCTGGAATCGGTTCTCGACAAAGAAGGCGAAGACCGTGCTCACTACCTGATGACCCGTATGGGCGAACTCGCGACCCGCAGCGGCTCGCAACTGCCCTACGCCATCACCACGCCGTATCGCAACACCATCCCGGTAACCCACGAAGCACGCATGCCTGGCGACCTGTTCATGGAACGCCGCATTCGCTCGCTGGTACGCTGGAACGCCATGGCGATGGTAATGCGCACGAACTTGAAAGATTCTGACCTGGGCGGTCACATCTCCAGCTTCGCTTCCAGCGCAACCCTGTATGACATCGGCTTCAACTACTTCTTCCAGGCCCCGACCGAAGAACATGGCGGCGACCTGATCTACTTCCAGGGCCACACCTCGCCAGGCGTCTACGCCCGTGCGTTCATGGAAGGCCGCATCACCGAAGAACAAATGAACAACTTCCGCCAGGAAGTCGACGGCCAGGGCCTCTCGTCCTATCCGCACCCTTGGCTGATGCCTGATTTCTGGCAGTTCCCGACGGTATCCATGGGCCTGGGCCCGATCCAGGCGATCTACCAGGCACGCTTCATGAAGTACCTGGAAGCCCGTGGCTTCATCCCTGAAGGCAAGCAGAAAGTCTGGTGCTTCCTGGGCGACGGCGAGTGTGACGAGCCGGAATCCCTGGGCGCCATCTCCCTGGCCGGTCGCGAGAAGCTGGACAACCTGATCTTCGTCATCAACTGCAACCTGCAGCGCCTCGACGGCCCGGTTCGCGGCAACGGCAAGATCATCCAGGAACTCGAAGGCGTGTTCCGTGGTGCTCAGTGGAACGTGACCAAAGTCATCTGGGGCCGTTTCTGGGACCCACTGCTGGCCAAGGACGTCGACGGCATCCTGCAACGTCGCATGGACGAAGTCATCGACGGCGAGTACCAGAACTACAAAGCCAAAGACGGCGCGTTCGTACGTGAACACTTCTTCAACACGCCTGAACTCAAGGCAATGGTTGCAGACCTGTCCGACGACGAGATCTGGAAACTCAACCGTGGCGGCCACGACCCGTACAAGGTCTACGCGGCGTACCACGAAGCGGTCAACCACAAAGAACAACCGACCGTCATCCTGGCCAAGACCATCAAGGGTTATGGCACCGGTGCCGGCGAAGCGAAGAACACTGCGCACAACACCAAGAAAGTCGATGTCGACAGCCTGAAGTTGTTCCGCGACCGCTTCGACATCCCGGTCAAGGACGAAGAGCTGGAGAACCTGCCGTTCTTCAAGCCGGAGCCAAACAGCGCCGAAGCCCGCTACCTCAGCGAGCGTCGCACTGCACTGGGCGGTTTCGTGCCACAGCGCCGCGCCAAGAGCTTCAACATCCCGACTCCGCCACTGGATACCCTCAAGGCGATCCTGGACGGCTCGGGCGACCGTGAAATCTCCACCACCATGGCCTTCGTGCGGATCCTCGCGCAGTTGGTCAAGGACAAGGAAATCGGCTCGCGTATCGTGCCGATCATCCCGGACGAAGCCCGTACCTTCGGTATGGAAGGCATGTTCCGTCAGTTGGGCATCTACTCCTCCGTCGGCCAGCTCTACGAGCCAGTCGATAAAGACCAGGTGATGTTCTACAAGGAAGACAAGAAGGGCCAGATCCTCGAAGAAGGCATCAACGAAGCGGGCGCCATGAGCTCCTTCATCGCTGCCGGTACTTCGTACTCCAGCCACAACCAGCCGATGCTGCCGTTCTACATCTTCTACTCGATGTTCGGTTTCCAGCGTATTGGCGACCTGGCTTGGGCAGCAGGCGACAGCCGTACCCGTGGCTTCCTGATCGGCGGTACTGCCGGGCGGACCACGCTGAACGGCGAAGGCCTGCAACACGAAGACGGTCACAGCCACATCCTGGCGGGCACCATCCCGAACTGCCGCACCTTTGATCCAACCTACGGCTATGAGCTGGCGGTGATCATCCAGGACGGCATGAAGAAGATGACCGAAGAGCAGCAGGACGTTTTCTACTACATCACCGTGATGAACGAGTCCTACCAGCAGCCAGCCATGCCGGCCGGTGTCGAGGAAGGCATCATCAAGGGCATGTACCTGCTCGAAGAAGACACCAAGGAAGCCGCTCACCACGTGCAACTGATGGGCTCCGGCACCATCCTGCGCGAAGTGCGTGAAGCTGCAAAAATCCTGCGTGAAGAGTTCAACGTCGGTGCTGACGTATGGAGCGTTACCAGCTTCAACGAACTGCGTCGCGACGGCCTGGCCGTAGAGCGCAGCAACCGCCTGCACCCGGGCCAGAAGCCTGCGCGCACCTACGTCGAAGAGTGCCTGGCTGGCCGTAAGGGTCCGGTTATCGCCTCTACCGACTACATGAAGCTGTTTGCTGAACAAATTCGTCAGTGGGTACCGTCCAAGGAATTCAAAGTCCTGGGCACCGACGGTTTCGGCCGTAGTGACAGCCGCAAAAAGCTGCGTCACTTCTTCGAAGTCGACCGTCACTTCGTGGTGTTGGCAGCCCTGGAAGCCTTGGCTGACCGTGGTGAAATCGAACCCAAGGTGGTAGCAGACGCTATCGTCAAGTTCGGGATCAACCCGGAAAAACGCAACCCACTGGACTGCTGAGGAGACTTTCTGTGAGCGAACTCATTCGCGTACCTGACATCGGCAGCGGTGAAGGTGAAGTAATTGAACTGTTTGTGAAGGTCGGCGACACCGTCGAAGCCGACCAGAGCATCCTGACCCTGGAATCGGACAAGGCGAGCATGGAAATCCCTGCTCCCAAGGCCGGCGTGGTCAAAAGCCTGAAAGTGAAGCTGGGCGACCGCCTGAAAGAAGGCGACGAACTGCTTGAGCTGGAAATCGAAGGTGCCGCTGATGCGGCCCCTGCGGCGGCCGCTCCTGCTGCTGCCCCGGCTCCTGCCGCCGAGAAGCCTGCCGCTGCTGCCGAGGCCCCTGCGGCTCCGGCGGCTGCACCTGCCGCCGAAACAGTCCAGGACATTCATGTTCCGGACATCGGTTCGTCGGGCAAGGCCAAGATCATCGAGCTGCTGGTTAAAGTCGGCGACACCGTCGAAGCTGATCAATCGCTGATCACCCTGGAGTCCGACAAGGCCTCCATGGAAATCCCTTCGCCGGCTGCCGGTGTGGTGGAAAGCATTGCCGTGAAGCTGGAAGACGAAGTCGGCACTGGTGACTTCATCCTCAAGCTGAAAGTAGCGGGCGCTTCGGCTCCTGCTGCTGCCGCTCCGGCCGCCGCTGCTCCGGCCGCCAAGGCTGAAGCCGCACCGGCTGCTGCCGCGCCTGCGCCTGCTGCAAAAGCCGAGGCCGCACCGGCTCCGGCGGCTGCACCTGCGCCAAGCGGTGCCAAGGTTCATGCCGGCCCTGCCGTGCGCCAACTGGCCCGTGAATTCGGCGTCGAGTTGAGCGCGGTAGCCGCCAGCGGTCCTCACGGTCGCGTGCTCAAGGAAGACGTGCAGGTTTACGTCAAATCCATGATGCAGAAGGCCAAGGAAGCTCCGGCTGCCGGCGCTGCTACCGGTGGCTCGGGCATTCCGCCGATCCGCACCGTCGACTTCAGCCGCTTCGGCGAAATCGAAGAAGTGCCGATGACCCGCCTGATGCAAATCGGCGCGGCCGGCCTGCACGCCAGCTGGCTGAACATCCCGCACGTGACCCAGTTCGACCAGGCCGACATCACCGACCTGGAAGCATTCCGCGTTGCGCAGAAAGCCGTGGCCGAGAAGGCCGGCGTGAAGCTGACCGTGCTGCCCCTGCTGCTCAAGGCTTGCGCACATTTGCTCAAGGAGCTGCCGGACTTCAACAGTTCGCTGGCGCCAAGCGGCAAGGCGATCATTCGCAAGAAGTACGTGCACATCGGCTTTGCCGTCGACACTCCGGATGGCCTGCTGGTACCGGTCATCAAGAACGTCGACCAGAAGAGCCTGCTGCAGCTTGCCGCTGAGGCTGCTGCACTGGCTGCCAAGGCCCGCGACAAGAAGCTCACCCCGGACGACATGCAGGGCGCGTGCTTCACCATCTCCAGCCTCGGGCACATTGGCGGCACTGGCTTCACGCCAATCGTCAACGCGCCGGAAGTGGCGATCCTGGGTGTTTCCAAGGCCACTATCCAGCCTGTGTGGGACGGTAAAGCGTTCCAGCCGAAGCTGATGCTGCCACTGTCGCTGTCCTACGATCACCGTGTGATCAACGGCGCGGCTGCCGCACGCTTCACCCAGCGCCTGAGCCAGTTGCTGAACGACATCCGCACCATCCTGCTTTAAGCCACAACAGGTCTTCTGCCCATGCAGAAGACCTGGCTTCAACGATTTCCGAGCGCCACGCTCGTACCTCAACCCCGCCAATTGGCGGGGCTTTTTTTGCCTGCTTTCCAGGGAAAACCTGGACACGGAAATCGAGGTTGTACACCGCCCATCACCCCGGTTGCAGAAAACCGCTCGCTGGCCGATAACCCACTTATAGCACTTAGCCTTCATCCTCTCTTGTCAGCCTGTGCTGCATGATGCAACCTTGCCGCAGGCAACAGTAAAGAGGGCGTGAGCCCGGCGCGATGCGCATTTTTCCAAGCGAGTTTCCCCATGAAAAGCCAACCCGATGTCGCCCGTACGGCGGCCGAGGTAGTGACGCAATTACCGGTGCCTTCGCGCCTCGGTATGCTGCGTTTCGAGCGGCTTAATGAGGCTAGCTGGGCCCTGCTGTACCTCGACCCCAATTGCGAACGCCAGTTCGGCCTGCCCGCGATGGAACTGTGCGCCCTGATCGGCTCGCCCTACGCCAGCCTGATGGAGCCCCAGGCGCGCTATCAGCTGCATGATGCGATCCAGGAACAGCTGACCATCAGCCCGCATTACCTGGTGCGCTACACCCTGCACACCAACGACGGCCCGTTGAGCCTGCTGGAACTGGGTGAAGCCTACAAACAACACAATCGTCACCTGCTGCGCGGCTACCTGATGGTGGTCGACGGCCTGTTCAGTGATCTCCCACCGGCCCCTGCGGCAGACCTGGAGAGCCAGAACAGCCGCTTGCAGATTGCCCTGGAACTCAACCAGCGCGCCCAGCAGGAACAACTGCAACACCTTGAGCGGGTACGCGCCCAGCAGGAATTGATCCTGCTGCTGGCCCGCCAGCGCTACAGCACCAACAACTCGCTGCAGGAAGCCGCCGAGCTGATTACCCGCAGTGCCTGCGATATCTACCAGATCGACTGCGCGAGCATCTGGAACCTCGAAAACCAGCATCTGGTGCCGATTTCCGCTTATCACCGCGCCGATCAGCAGCACCACCTGCCAGAGTCTATCGATGCCAGTGGCTTCCCGGATTACCTGGAAGCCCTGCAAACCAGCCGTGCGATCGACGCCACCAACGCCATGCGCGACCCACGCACGCGTGAAATGGCCGAGAGCCTGCGCCCGCGGGACATCCACGCCATGCTCGACGCCAGCATCCGCGTCGATGGCAATGTGGTCGGCGTGTTGTGCCTGGAGCAAAGTGGCAGCACCCGCGTCTGGCAGTCCGACGAGATCGCCTTTGCCGGCGAGCTGGCCGACCAGTTCGCCCAGGTGATCAACAACCACAACCGCCGCACCGCCACCAGTGCCCTGCACTTGTTCCAGCGAGCCGTGGAGCAAAGCGCCAATGCGTTCCTGCTGGTCAATTGCGACGGCGTGGTGGAATACGTCAACCCCAGCTTTACCGCGATCACCCAGTACAGCACCGAAGAAGTCCACGGCCACCAGCTGTCGGAACTGCCGGCGCTGGAGAACCTAAGCGAGCTGCTGTTCGACGCGCCTTCAAGCCTGGCCAAGAGCAACAGTTGGCAAGGCGAGTTCAAGAGCCGGCGCAAAAACCTCGAACCCTACTGGGGCCAGTTGTCGATCTCCAAGGTTTATGGCGATAACCGTGAGTTGACCCATTACATCGGCATCTACGAAGACATCACCCAGACCAAGCTGGCCCAGCAGCGCATCGAGCGGCTGGCCTACACCGACAACCTGACCAACCTGGGCAACCGCCCGGCGTTCATCCGCAACCTGGACGAACGCTTTGCCCGGGACAGCGACAGCCCCATCAGCCTGCTGCTGGTGGACATCGACAACTTCAAGCGGATCAACGACAGCCTCGGCCACCAGACCGGCGACAAGCTGCTGATCAGCCTGGCCCGGCGCCTGCGCAACAGCCTGACCGCCAGTGGCAGCCTGGCGCGGTTTGCCAGTAACGAATTTGCCGTGCTGCTGGACGATACCGACCTTGAAACCGGCCAGCAGGTCGCCAGCCAGTTGCTGGCGACCCTCGACAAGCCGATGTTCGTCGACAACCAGCTGATCAGCGTCACCGGCTCCGTGGGCCTCGCCTGCGCGCCGCTGCATGGCCGCGATCCGCAGACCCTGATGCGCAACGCCGGCCTGGCGCTGCACAAGGCCAAGGCCAACGGCAAACACCAGGTGCAGGTATTTACCGAAGCGCTGAATGCCGAAGCCAGCTACAAGCTGTTCGTGGAAAACAACCTGCGCCGCGCCCTGACCCAGAACGAACTGGACGTGTTCTACCAGCCCAAGCTGTGCCTGCGCAGCGGTCGTCTGCTGGGGATGGAAGCGTTGTTACGCTGGAACCATCCGGAAAAGGGCATGATCCGCCCCGATCAATTCATCAGCGTGGCTGAAGAGACCGGGCTGATCATCCCCATCGGCAAATGGATCGCCCGCCAGGCCTGCCGCATGAGCCGACAGCTGACAGCCGCCGGCATGGGCAACCTGCAAGTGGCGATCAACCTGTCGCCCAAGCAGTTTTCCGACCCGGACCTGGTGGCCTCGATTGCCACGATCCTCAAGGAAGAACAGTTGCCGGCCAACCTGCTGGAACTGGAGTTGACCGAAGGCCTGCTGCTGGAAGCCACCGAAGACACGCGCCTGCAACTGGACCAACTGAAGAGTTTCGGCTTGACCCTGGCGATGGATGACTTCGGTACCGGTTACTCGTCGCTGAGCTACCTGAAAAAATTCCCGATCGACATCATCAAGATTGATCGCAGCTTCATCCATGAAATCCCGGACAACCAGGACGACATGGAAATCACCTCGGCGGTGATCGCCATGGCCCACAACCTCAAGCTCAAGGTGGTGGCCGAGGGCATCGAGACCGCCGAGCAGCTGGCGTTCCTGCGCCGCCACCGTTGCGACGTCGGCCAGGGCTACCTGTTCGACCGGCCAATCCCGGGGGCCGAGCTGATGACGATGCTTAAACGCTACCCTCGCGGGCCAATCGCCTGACAGCGCGGTAACACTCGGGCACACTGGCAGTCTGAACTCTTACTTGTAACTCAATCTGACTGAGAGGACTGATCATGGTCTTGCGCTCGGAAATCCTGGTGAATAAAAACGTGCTTCCCACTCAAGAACAAGCTTTGCCTGGCCGTGAAACCCCGATGTCGCTGCCCGAGACGCACTTCGTCAACGGCAACCCCCTGCTGGGCCCCTTTGTCGACAACGTAGAGTTTGCGATCTTCGGCCTGGGTTGCTTCTGGGGTGCAGAGCGTCGTTTCTGGCAGCGTGACGGTGTGGTCAGCACGGTAGTGGGTTATGCCGGCGGCTACACGCCGAACCCGACGTATGAAGAAGTCTGCTCAGGCCTGACCGGCCACAGCGAAGTGGTGTTGGTGGTGTTTGACCAGGACAAGATCAGCTACGAAGAGCTGCTGAAAATGTTCTGGGAACTGCACAACCCGACCCAGGGCATGCGCCAGGGCAATGACATCGGCAGCCAGTATCGTTCGGTGATCTACGCGGTCAAGCCGGAGCACCTGGAGGCGGCGAAGGCCAGCGCAGAGGCTTATCAGGCGGAATTGACCAAGGCGGGCCTGGGCACCATCACCACCGAAATCGAAGAAGCGCCGACGGTGTATTTCGCCGAGGCGTACCACCAGCAGTACCTGGCGAAGAATCCGCAGGGTTACTGCGGAATCGGCGGCACCGGCGTGACCTGCCCGATCTAAGAGCGACACCGATAAAAATGTGGGAGCGGGCTTGCTCGCGAAAGCGGAGTGTCAGTCACTGAATGTG
>NZ_JBSVWQ010000058.1:0-33017 GCF_054071215.1 Pseudomonas sp. SDO5522_S412
GCCGGCCGGTAGGCCGCTGTGCTCTTGATCTGCTTTTGATCTTGATCTTAGGCGCTAGCCTAAGCGAGGTGCCGAGTGGTGGGGCAAGAGCGTTATCGATTGTTCCCATGCTCCGCGAGGGAATGCCGCCCCGGACGCTCTGCGTCCCGCCGCCAATGTGAGGTTGAGTTCTGCATGAGTTGATGCGGGGCGTCACGGTATGCATTCCTACGCAGAGCATGGGAACAATCAAACGTCCAGGTGATCATCTTTGGGACTTTCCGGGTAAGCGCTGCCACCACCACTTCAAGTCACGTTTGACAGGAAGTGCTAACGCATGCAGGAAAAGACAGATAAATGCGAGCCAACCAACCGACTCGTAGTTATTAATGATTTCCGGGTGATGCCCGAAGTACAAGAAATTATCAAATTTAACGATGTCCATGTGTACGCTCATAAAAAGCATGTTTACCCCCAAGCCTAGCAGGAGCTTGGTGTAACCAATATTTTTGCTGGAAAGGATCACTTTGAGGCTGTACGCAAATAGAATGCCGAATACCGAAAAAATCAAGAAAGCTAAAATAATCAATTTTTTGTCTCTTGATATAAGTTCTTTAGCGTTAAGACGTCTGCGCCTGCTTCAAATGCCAATGAAGTTGGCCCCATGGTCTTGTATGCTCGTATTTTGTCCGTATTGAGATACCTAAATAAACGCCAGGCATCTGGTTTTAACACGTGCCTTGTAACGCTGTAGGCAGAAAGCCCAATATCAACAGAGCCATATGCCATATTCGCTTCACGCTCGCCATATCCCATCGCAGATAACGCCGAGTGATACCCCTTGCGCAATAGTCTTCTTACCTTGTTCAACATCCCTGACAATACTGCGCGCGTAATAAGCAACCTCCCGGTTGAATATGGACCGTGTTATCCCATCCTTGAGATGCCGCGCACTGATCGCACAGGCGTGATTCGTCAGCTTTGCTGCGGCTTGACTAACTTCCCACAGTTCATGAAACGTTGGCGTCGATGGTTCTTGATTTAGTTTCATAGATCGGTCTCGGGCCATGAACTGTAGCCACTGGTACCGGCCAGATGGTGAGTCCAGATGATTTCCCGATACCGGATGGAGAGATGCTCTTGTGCATCTATATCGTGCATCAGTACTGCGTGGGGCACGTCAAGGGAAAGGTCCGCGATGATGCAACCCCGTAGGTCGACGGTGTAGTACTTCTGGTGTTGGCCAAACTGAGAAATACGGTAGAAATGGATGATGCAGTTAAGCTCTTCTCTTTTGGAAAGTGCCATCGCCAACAGAGGTGAAGCTTTATCGACGTTTTTTGTAATGACCACTGGCCCATGAGTCGCAGCTCTGACATTCCCTTCATTGAGCATGTTGTGGTTATAGGACATCACCATTATTTCGTCGCGATGCCCTTCCTGGCATTTGTTACCGATAGAGTCTTGTGTAGAGCAGCCTGCGGAAATAAGACCCTGGGTTTTTCCGTTGATAGTCATGTAACCGTGGTTAGCCATAAAGAAGCATCCTGATCTATTGGTTTTCAGAATACAAAAAATGGCAAATAGGAAATATCGGAAGATTCTCTTTGAAGTGTGTGAGTAATATGTAGGATTTTTCTCTAATGGAGGGGCGGGTCTAGTTGAAATCGAATAGATCCACCCCGTTGTGTTTTTTCCTCTTTAACGTAGTTGGTTGTGTGTTGCGCCGTATTGATCAAGGGTGCTATCGACCAATAACTGAATCCCCTCCAACATCCGGCAAATCCCCAACGCCACACTCCGGGACGGCCCATCGATTTCAAATGCCAGATTCGTAGCTAACACCTGCACCGACGCCAAGTCCTCCGATGCATTGACCAACAACGTCTCCGCGTCCAACCCTTCACGCACGACAAAAAGCCTGGAGCTCTCGTCAGGCGAATCAGGTTCAGAAGAGGGATTCAGATAATGATTAATCGCCCGATGAGCAGCCGCGTGAAGCGAGGGTGAATCGAGTGGCGGGTTTGGACTGTCTTTGATCATGACGACGCTCCTAGAGTAATGGAGCCGCCACCCATCGCTGCGAAACGACAATCGGGTGGCAGCTGTACGCAGGTTCGCAGACCGGGACTCTAGGCACCCGGCATACCCGAAGGTATCCCGCGCACAGCCGCCATAACATCAGGCATAAAAAAGCGCCCGCTATCTTGTGGTGGACGCTGTGCGTCTAGAGTTTACCCGGGCTGCGAAACCCGGTCGCTGAATTTGCAGCGACCACCGAAGAGTAGGGAGCCATCTTCTGAGCGACAACCCTAAAAAGCTGTCGGAAATTTCCGGTGTTAACCCGCGACCATCAGCGCTTGCCACTCACCTCATACCGGCTTTGAACAAACCCGTTATCCGACGCATACGTGCCGATATGCCGAAGCTCATGCTCGCCACCCAACTGGCTGAACAAGGGGATCCCCTGGCCCAGCACAACCGGAATACGCGTGATGATCATCTCGTCGATCAAACCCGCCTCAAGAAACGCCTGAATCGTCTGGCCTCCGTCGATATACAGGTGTTTCATCCCGCGCTCGGCCAACGCTGCCACGAGGCTGGTGACATCCTGGCTCACCACCTCAACCTTGCCCTTCAAAGCTGCAGGTAGCTCAACCGATTGGTGAGAGAGTGCTATGACCGGCGTGCCCTCATAGGGCCACTCCGGAAAGGACAACACTTTTTCCAGGGTCTTGCGGCCCATCACTAGCGCATCCACGGTGGCGATGAAGTGTTCATAGGTCACGCCGTTCAATTCGGCGCCTTCGTACTCAGGGCGATGAAGCCACTCGATATCACCGTCTGGCCTGGCAATAAAGCCGTCGACGCTGGCTGCGATAAAGACCGAACATTTGCTATCCATAGGGCGTGAAACTCCTTTTCTGTGTGCTTGAAAATATCGACTGTCATGGGTCGGCATCGCTAATGTTAATTTAATCTTCCGATGCAATAAGCGAGCATTGCCAAAAATCACCGTGGGTACCCGGCGCAGGCCGGTGTCCCTTTTCGTATTGCGAGGATCTATGCGCCGTTGGTTAATCCGCTACCGTTACGCGATCATTTTCTGGCTGTGCTTCGGGGTTTTCCGCACCTCCCTGGCTGACTGGAATCCCATCCCGTCCGGTTCCATGCGCCCGACGTTGCTTGAGGGCGATGTGGTGCTGGTCAATCGCGTCGCGTACGACCTCAAATTGCCCCTCACCGATATTTCCCTGGCGAGACTGGATAACCCCCAGCGCGGAGATGTCGTCACGTTCTCCTCGCCCAAGGACGGCACGCGCTTGATCAAACGCATTGTCGGTATCCCCGGCGATACCCTGGAAATGCGCGACGAGGTGTTGTGGGTCAACGGTACGCCGGCCACCTACAGTAATGGGCAGGACATCAGCGAGCCTATCGCGCCTGGCCAAACAGTTCCGGGGATCAAGGTGACGGAGCGTGCGAACAGCAGCCAGCGCACGGTGCAGTTCATGCCGACAGTACGGGCGCTGCGCGATTTCGGCCCGGTGGTGGTGCCTGCCGACAGTTACTTCATGCTGGGCGACAATCGCGATAACAGCGATGACTCCCGTTATATCGGGTTTGTGCCGCGTCGGCTGTTGATCGGGCATGCGCACCATATCCTGGCGTCAGCGCAGATCCTGGACCACTGGATGCCACGACTGGGCCGATTTGGCGCGCCGATCCTGTAGTGGGCTGATCACGCGTTTGCGCTCAGCGCCCGCAGTGCAAACCCCGCAATGCGCTCCAGCTGCTCAGTGGTGGCGCCACCCTTGCTGGCGACTTTCATGCCGCTGAGGGTGGCCATCAGAAAATCACACGCGCCCGAGAGATCGGTGCCGACGGTCAATTCGCCTTGTTCCTGCGCACGCTCCAGCGTCTGTTCGAATGCGTTGCGCAAGCGTTCGGCGCTGTGGGCGGTGAGTTGATTGATCTCATCATCTTCCAGGCCGAACTCGCAGATGGCATTGACGCCCATGCAACCCGCCGTCCCTTCCCGCAGGGCGCGGGTGGCGAAGGATTGCAGGGTGTCGTGCAGTGCCTGCAGCGGGGTCGGGCCCTGGTTCAGGCGCTCGATCAAGTCATCGACGCCGGTGCGCTGATACTCGGCCATCGCCAGCAGGTACAACTGACGTTTGTCGCCAAAGGTGTTGTACATGCTCTGGCGGCTCAGTCCCATGGCCTGCATCAGTTCTTCAGTCGAGGCCGCGGCAAAACCCTTGTCGCAGAAAACCCGGATGGCCTCGCGCAGCACCTGGTCGCGGTCGAATGCTCTGGGTCTTGCCATGGTTACCTCGGGGGAAAATGCAGGTGAAGGCTCAGGCCAGGTAGCCGCCATCAATGGTCATGCTTGCGCCGGTGACAAATGCCGCTTCTTCGGACGCGAGATAAGCAACCATGCCGGCAACATCGTCGGCGGTGCCCACGCGGCCCAAGGGGATCAGGCTTGTGATCATGTCCGCATGGGGCCCGTCTGCCGGGTTCATGTCGGTGCTGGTCGGGCCCGGCTGCACGTTGTTGACGGTGATGCCGCGCGGGGCGAAATCAATCGCCAGGCCGCGGATCATACCGGCGATCGCCGACTTCGTCATGCTATAGACGCTGGAGCCCGGGAAGCCCGAACGTTGGGCGACCACGCTGCCGACGGTGATTATTCGGTCACCCGTGTGCATCACCGCCGAGCTGGCCTTGGCCGCCGCAAACGTGGCCCGCACATTGACCGCAAACATTCGGTCGAAGTCTTCCAGGCTGAAGGTGTCGACGGTGCCCATCAGCAGGATCCCGGCGTTGTTGACCAGGATATTCAAGGCGCCGAAATGCTCGACAGTGGCCGCGACCGCCCGTTCTATTGCCGCCACATCGGCGCTGTCGGCCTGAATCGCCAAGGCTTTTCCGCCCTTGCTTTCGATCAGGCCAACCAGCGCTTGCGCCTTGTCGGCAGAGGAGGAATAGGTAAACGCGACCGCTGCACCTTCAATTGAAAGCCGGCGGACAATCGCTTCGCCGATACCGCGGGAACCGCCGGTGACCAGGGCGACTTTGTGGTTGAAGCGAGGGGTGTGAGCTGTCATGGGGGAGGCCTGAGGTTTAGTGGATTAAATAATCCACTAAACCGTACCAGCCTGGAGATACTTAGCCAAGCTGTTTTTGGATTAATTAATCTTTAACTGCCGGATGTGCTCTCGAATCCGTCATCAGACGCCGGTCATTTCAGGTCGCTGTAGGTCAACCTGAACTCCGACAGCGCCGGGTGCTCGGTTTTCCACTGGCGGCCATACGCCTTGGCTGTTTCCATTTCTTCGGCAGTCAGCGCGCTGGCCAGTTGTTGCAGGTAGCCTGCGGCATCGGCGTGCCGTGGGTTTTGCCGGGTACTGTCCATGACCAGCCAGTAGAGCCCATAGGCGTGGATTTTGTTCTCGGGGTAGTGATAGCGGTTGGTGCCACTTTCATCGATATCGAACCCGCCGAGCGCACCGGCATAGGTCATGACGCCATCAAGGTCATTCAGCGCCAGCCGTTTTTCCAGGTGTATGCGCTGGTAGGAGAGGTTGCGGTAGTAGGTCTGCATGTTGGCCAGCCACTTCATCGCTGGCGGGAAGCCCTTGAAGGCCGCATACCTGAGCATGGAGTCGCGGTTGTCACTGGCCTCCGGGTTTTTGTCGTACAACAGCGCCGCAATGTAATAGGCCTCGGCGCAGCCGGCATCACCTGCCTTTCTCAGGCACGAGCGATCGTGGGTCAGTTCATACAGCTGCAGCATCGCTGCGCCGTCGCCAGCATCGGCACCTGCCTGGGCGAGGGTCTTGGCCTTGGCCAGGTTGGTTTCGCCACCCAGGCGCATCAGGGCGTACACATGATCCTGGGCAGCGGCCAGGCGGTACCACGCCTGGGCCTCGGGGTCGACACTGCCGACCCGGCGCCGGATGGCTTCGCCCAGGGCGTATTGGGACGGCGCATCGCCGGCCGAGGCGGAGATGGTCAGGTGGATTTCGCACTCTTCGAATTCACCGAGTTGATACAACTCGAGACCCCGCTGCTTGGCTGCCTGTTGCTGGCTCGTCAAATGTGAAATCAGCGCATTCAGCGAGTTGAGCAAATCAAACAGCGTGGTCAGTGCATCGGAATGGGTATACATGATCATTACCTGTATCGGGATACGTTGTCCGATAAAGGTAGGTGGGGCGGTGGGGTCCCAGGTGACAGATAGTTATCGGCAGGAGCGCTGCCTTTCCCGCGCTCTGGGCAACCCCTCAAGCGCTACGGCTGCCACGTATTGCCTGGTCCAGAAACAACGCCGCATTCGCCACGGCCTGCATGCCTTCGGGCAAGATTGCCGCAAACAAATGCCAGACATGAAACATCCCGGGCCAAACCTCCAGCGACACGCGTACCCGGTTTTCCCCCAGGTGGGTGGCCAGGCGCATGGCGTCGCTGAGCATGACTTCGTTTTCGCCGATCTGCACCAGAATGGGCGGCAATCCCCGGACGTCCGCGAACACCGGCGATGCATCGGGATCATTCGGCAGCGCGCCGTTGAGAAACGCTTTTGCAAGCAGCGTCAGCCCCAGGCGGGAGGCTTGCGGGTCGAGGCCGTCACGGTTGTCGATGGAGGCGCCGGTGTGTTCCAGGTTGGCCCACGGCGACAAGGCGGCGCCCCCGGCGGGCAGTGGCAGGCCTGCGTTGCGGGCCTTGACCATCACCGACACCACCATTGCGCCGCCGGCCGAATCGCCCGAGAACACGATGGACCTGGGGTCATTGCCCTGGTCGAGCAGCCAGCGATAAGCCTGCAACGTGTCATCAATAGGTACGGGGAACGGATGCTCGGGCGCCAGGCGGTAGTCGGGCAGGTAGACTTTTGCACCCAGCAGTTTTGCGAAGTGGCCGGCAAGGCCCAGGTAGCCCCGCGGGCTGCCGCCGACATAACCACCGCCGTGGATGTAAAGCAGCACCCGGTCACCCTCAAACCCATCAGGCACGACCATCATGCCCGGTACGCCACCCATATCGACGTCACAAAAGCTGACACCGGCGGGAATCGGATGGGAACAAAGCACCTGCTCATAAGCCTTGCGCTGCTCATTGAGGGTGAGGGTGGTTTCCTGGCCCGTGAGAAATGGGCCGAAGTCAGCGGCGCAGGCAACCCACGCGTCGAGATGGGCCTGGACAAGGGGAGTGAATGCCATGGGGGAGAACCTCATAAAGTGATCCCGATACCGGGATTAGCGATTGAGGTTCTATTTTATGGATTCTATTGGAGAACGAATTTCACCACTGCGGCGCCTGTGGGGATCAGCTGCCGCTGTCAGTGCGACGGCTGCTGACTTCAGCCGGCACATCATCCCCGGCCATGCGCTTGCGGAACAACGCGGTGCGTGCCAGCAGCAATGTGGTCACCGGCACTGTGATCGACAGCAGGATTGGGATCAACCAACCGTGCAACACCGGCCCGGACTTGAGCACCGAAAAGTAGATGATCGAGGCCAGCGCCACACACCAGGCGCCCAAGGTCGAGGCCAACGCCGGCGGGTGCATGCGCTGGAAGAAGTCTTTCATCCGCAACAACCCAATCGCCCCAATCAGCGCAAACAGGCTGCTAAGCACCAACAATACCGCGACGATCACTTCAACCCACAGCGGCAACACATCGACATTGATCATTCGATCACCTCCCCACGCAGCAGGAATTTCGCCAGGGCAAACGACCCCACAAAGCCAAACAGCGCAATCAACAGCGCCGCTTCAAAATACGTGTCACTGGCATACCGAATACCCAGCACCAGCATCATCAGCATGGCCAAGATGTACAGGTAATCCAGCGCCAGCACCCGGTCCTGGGCCGACGGGCCTTTGAACAGGCGCACCAGGGTCAGCACCATGGCCAGGGAGAACAGGAACAGGCTGAACAGGATCGCATTGGAGAGCAGGGCGCTCATTCGAAGATCTCCATCAGGGGCCGTTCGTAGGCGTGTTTGAAGTGCTCGATAAACTGCGCTTCGTCATCCAGGTCGAACACGTGGATCAGCAGGACGCTGCGGTCCAGGGCCAGTTCCGACCATACGGTGCCCGGCGTCACGCTGGTGATCATCGCCAGCACGGCCAGGCCGTTGGCATCCCGCAGGTCCAGGGGGATCTTGATAAAGCGCGAACGCGGTGGGCGCGAGCCGCAGGTCAGGATGCCCCAGGCCACGGCGAGGTTGGAGATGATCACGTCACGCCCCACCAGGAAGAACAAACGGATGATCACCCCCGGGCGGCGGATGCGGATCGGCAGCGGGCGCAACGGCGCCATCATCAGCGGTGCGGCAAAGCCGAGGATTGCCCCCAGCAGCAGGTTGCCGGGGCTGACGGACAGGTTCAGCACCAGCCACAACAACCACAATGCCAATGACAGCCACGGGGCAGGGAACAGGCGCTTCATGGCTGCACCTCCAGGGCGGCGGCCTTGGCTTCAGGGCTCGGCACCGGACGCGTCGCCATGACCGCCATCACATAGTGTTCCGGGTTGTTCAGGCTCTCGGCGGCCGCCTGGGTATAGCGCATCAGCGGCTCGGCCTTGAAGGTCAGGGCGATGCTCAGGCCCAGCAGGAAGAAAATCGGCACGCATTCGAAGCGGCGCAGCAGCGGCGATGGACGTTCTTCCGGGGTCCAGAAACGCTGGATGCCGAGGCGGGCGAAGGCGATCAGCGAAGCCAGGCCGGAGAAGATCAGCAGTGCCACCAGGCCCCAGGCGGCCGGACGCACCGATTCGTCGATGGCATTGCCCAGGCCCATCGGGTTGATCAAGGCGCTGAGCAGGCTGAGCTTGCCGATAAACCCGGACAGCGGCGGCATGCCGATGATCAGCAGGGCGCAGGCGATAAAACTCAGGCCGAGGAACGCCACCGTCCAGGGAATCACCTGGCCGACCACGGCTTTCTGTTCATCGTCGAGATTGGTGCCGGGCGGTGGATGCAGGGATTCCATGGCCTTGGGCAGGGCTTCGATTTCGTCGTCCAGGGGCATGTCGTTGGCCGAGCGCGAACGCTCGATCAATTCGGCCAGCAGGAACAGCGCACTCAGCGCCAGGGTGGAGCTGACCAGATAAAACAGCGCCCCGGCGGTCAGGCTTGGCTGGGCAAAACCCACCGCCGACAGCAGGATCCCGGCGGACACCAGAATGCTCAGGCTGGCCATGCGTTCCAGGCGTTGCGCGGCAATCATCGCCAGCGCCGCGCAGACGATGGTCGCCATGCCGCCGTAGATCAGCCAGTCGCCGCCAAACAGTGCCGAGGCACCCGCCTGGCCGGAGAACAACAGGTTCCACAGACGCAGCACGGTGTACACGCCGACCTTGGTCATGATCGCAAACATCGCCGCCACTGGCGCACTGGCCGAGGAGTAGGCAGGCGCCAGCCAGAAGTTCAGCGGCCACATTCCGGCCTTGGCCAGGAAGGCGACGGCGAGGATGCCCGCACCGGCATGCAGCAGGCCGCGATCGGCTTCCGGCACCAGGGGGATTTTCAGTGCCAGGTCGGCAAAGTTCAGGGTACCGGTGACGCCATAGATCAGCGCCGCGCCAATCAGGAACAAGGTCGAGGCCAGCAGGTTGATCGAGATGTAATGCAGCCCCGCCGACACCCGCGCCCGGCCGGAACCGTGGAGCATCAGGCCGTAGGACGCCGCCAGCAGCACTTCGAAAAACACGAACAGGTTGAACAGGTCGGCGGTCAGAAAGGCGCCATACAGGCCCATCAACTGAATCTGGAACAGTGCATGGAAGCTGGTGCCGGCGCGGTCCCAACGGGCCATGGCAAACAACAGCGCGCTGACGCCGATGATCCCGGTGAGCACCAGCATCATCGCCGAGAGTTGGTCCACCACCAGCACGATGCCGAACGGCACCTGCCAGTTGCCCGGCAGGTACACACCGATGGAGCCGGGGCCGCCTTTCTGGGTCCAGTACAGCAACAGCACGGCGATGCCCAGGCCCACCATGCTGGAGAACAGGTTGATCCGCGCCTTGAGCGGGCGGTGCTTCTCGCCGAGCATCAGCATCAGCGCGGCGGTCAGCAACGGCAGCAGGATCGGCGCGATGATCAGTTGATTCATCCAGGTCATTCCTTGGGCTCCCGGCCGTCCACATGGTCAGTGCCGGTCAGGCCCCGGGATGCCAGCAGCACCACCAGGAACAGTGCGGTCATGGCGAAGCTGATCACGATTGCCGTCAGCACCAGGGCCTGGGGCAGCGGATCGGTGTAGTTGAGCAAGTCTTGCGGCACGCCATCCTTGATGATCGGCTCCTTGCCGATAAACAGGCTGCCCATGCTGAAGATGAACAGGTTGACCCCGTAGGAGAGCAGGCACAGGCCCATCACCACCTGGAACGTCCGTGGCCGCAGGATCAGCCAGACGCCGGAGGCCGCCAGGACCCCAATGGCAATTGCGATGACTTCTTCCATCAGGCGGCTCCTCCTGGGCTGGCAACGGCTTTCGCCTGGTTGCTGGGTTTATGGGCGCGCACCGATTGGTGGCCGAGGGCGGTGAGCATCAGCAAGGTCGAGCCGACCACCATGGCGTACACACCGACGTCGAAGAACAGCGCGCTGGCGACGTGGATGTCCCCCAGCACCGGCAGGCTGAAGTGCCAGGTGTGCGTGGTGAGGAACGGGTAGCCGGCGAGCAGTGCGCCCAGCCCGGTCAGGGTTGCCGACAACAAGCCAAAGCCCATCCAGCGCATCGGCCGCAGGCTCATCTGCGCCTCGACCCACTGGGTACCGGCGACCATGTATTGCAGGATGAACGCGACGGACATCACCAGGCCGGCGACAAACCCGCCGCCCGGTTGGTTGTGCCCACGCATGAACAGGTAGAACGAGACAACCAGGGCAATCGGCAGCAGCAGGCGCACCAGCACCGCCGGCACCATCATGAATCCCAGGGCGGTGTCGCTGGCCTGGCGCGGGTTGATCAGGTCGGTGGCCACGTCGGGTGCCAGTTGGCGCTGTTGCGCGGGCAGTTCCATGCTTTCCTTCGACGGGCGGAAGCGGCGCAGCAGGGCGTAGACGGTCAGCGCCACGGCGCCGAGCACGGTGATTTCTCCCAGGGTGTCGAAGCCCCGGAAGTCCACCAGCATCACGTTCACCACATTGCTGCCACCGCCTTCTGGCAGGGCACGGCTGAGGTAGAAGGAGGAGATGTCGTTGGGCGTCTGGCGGGTCAGCATCGCGTAGGAGAGCAGCGCCATGCCGCCACCGACCACGGTGGACAGCAGGAAGTCCCGCAGGCGGCGGATGCGTGCCTTGCGCAGCGAGCTGGGCAGTGGGGAAACTTCTTCGATCCGCCGTGGCAGCCAGCGCAGGCCCAGCAGGATCAGCACGGTGGTGACCACTTCCACCACCAGTTGCGTCAGCGCCAGGTCTGGCGCCGAGAACCAGACGAAGGTCACGCAGGTCACCATCCCGCACACGCTGACCATGGTCAGGGCTGCCAGCCGGTGGTACTTGGCTTGCCAGGCGGCGCCCAGGGCGCAGGCGATTGCCAGCAGCCACAGGGTGACGAACACGATGGAGCCCGGGATCTTCGGCCGGTCGCCCCAACTGATGCCGCTGTAGAGCATCGGGATCAACCCGGCGATCACCGCCGCCAGCACCAGCAGGAACAGCTGGGTTTGCAGGCGTTTGGTGCTGATGCGTTTTTCGATCTTGCGCACCCCGCGCATCATCACCACCAGGCAGCGCTCGAAGCCGCGCTTGCCATTGAAGTAGCTGATGATCGGCGGGTATTTGAAGCGGCCCAACTTGAGTTGCTTGCGCAGCAGCAGATAGAGCACGACACCGCCGGACATGGCCACCAGGCTCATGATCATTGGCGCGTTCCAGCCGTGCCAGATGGCGAGGCTGTATTCCGGCAGTTCGCCGCCGACCACCGGCAGGGCCGCTGCGGCGAGGATCGAACCGACCACCTGGGCCGGGAAAATCCCCACCAGCAGGCAGGTAAACACCAGCAACTCCACCGGCGCACGCATCCAGCGTGGCGGCTCGTGCGGGGTGTGGGGCAGGTTGGTGGCCTTGGGGCCGAAGAACACATCCACGGTAAAGCGCAGGGCATAGGCCACGCTGAAGGTACCGGCGATGGTGGCGATGACCGGCAGGGCGATTTCCACCCAGGCGGTGGCGGAGATAAATACGGTCTCGGCGAAGAACATTTCCTTGGACAGGAAACCGTTGAGCAGCGGCACGCCGGCCATGGACGCACTGGCGACCATCGCCAGGGTGGCGGTAAACGGAATCAGCTTGAACAGGCCGCTGAGCTTGCGGATGTCACGGGTGCCGCTTTCGTGGTCGATGATCCCCGCCGCCATGAACAGCGACGCCTTGAAAGTGGCGTGGTTAAGGATATGGAATACGGCGGCGACAGCGGCCAGCGGGCTGTTGAGGCCCAGCAGCAAGGTGATCAGCCCGAGGTGGCTGATGGTGGAGTAGGCCAGCAGGCCTTTGAGGTCGTTCTGGAACATGGCGCAATAAGCGCCGAGCAGCAGGGTAATGGCACCGGCACCGCCGACAATCCAGAACCACTCTTCGCTGCCGGACAGCGACGGCCACAGGCGGGCCAGCAGGAACACGCCGGCCTTCACCATCGTTGCCGAGTGCAGGTAGGCCGACACCGGCGTCGGTGCAGCCATGGCGTGGGGCAGCCAGAAGTGGAAGGGGAATTGCGCGCTTTTGCTCAGGGCGCCGATCAGCACCAGGGCGAGCATGATCGGGTACAACGAATGGGCACGGATCTGATCACCGGCAGCCAGGACCTGATCCAGGTCGTAGCTGCCGACGATATGCCCGAGCAGCATCACCCCCGCCAGCAGGCACAAGCCGCCCGCGCCGGTGACCATCAGCGCCATATAGGCGCCACGCCGGGCATCGGCGCGGTGGTGCCAGTAGCCGATCAGCAGGAACGAGAACAGGCTGGTGAGCTCCCAGAAAAACACGATCTGGATCAGGTTGCCGGAGATCACCAGGCCGAGCATCGCACCCATGAAGGCCAGGAAAAACGCGAAGAAGCGCGGCACCGGGTCTTCCGGCGACATGTAATACCGGGCGTACAGCGACACCAGGGTCCCGATGCCCAGCACCAGCATCGAGAACAACCAGGCAAAACCGTCCATGCGCAATACGAAGTTCAGCCCGAGGCTGGGCAACCACATGAATTCTTCACGTATCACGCCACCATGGGCGATCTGGGGGTAGAGCAGGGCGACTTGAACCGTCCCGACCAGGGCCACAAGGCCGGCCAGCATGGACTCTGTGTTGCGTGCGTTGTGCGGCAGCAAGGCCGCCAGACAGCTGCCGATAAAAGGCAGAAGCAGTAGAACTATCAGGGACATAGGCTTCTAATCTGCGGGAGTTTGGGATGCATCATACGTGCCGGAATCTTGATCACCAAACGGCAAGATGTGGCAGGATCCTACAAGGTAGGCTGAAAAAGGCTGTTTGGCATTGTTTCAATGCCCGTATCCAGGGCAGGTATGCTGTTCAGAGGTTTTTTTCAGCCTGTTGCATAAGGACGTGTGATGACCCAGCGATTGCTCCACCTTGACCATGTCGCCTGCAGCCTGCCGGATGGACGCAGCCTGTTCGACAACCTGAACCATGCCTTCAGCGCCCGGGCGACCGGCCTCGTGGGGGCCAATGGGACGGGCAAGTCCTTGCTGGGCGCAATGCTCGCGGGCACCCTGCAGCCCACCCGCGGGCAGGTGCGCCGTGAGGGCAGTGTGTACGCGGTGACGCAACTGTTGGAGCCCGAACGCTATCCCAGCGTGGCGGCGCTGGCAGGTGTCGACCAAGTGCTGGCAGCGTTGGCGCGCATCGCCGAGGGCAGCGTGGACGAACACGACCATGCACTGGCTGTTGATCAATGGGATTGCGCGCCTCGACTGGCGGCGGCCCTGGAGCAAATCGGCCTGGGGCACTTGACTGCCGACTCGCCAACCGCGGCCCTCAGTGGCGGCGAACGCCAGCGCGTCGCTTTGCTGGGCGCCTGGTTGTCGAGGGCAGACTGGTTGATCCTCGATGAGCCCAGCAACCACCTGGACATCGATCACCAGCACAAGCTTGCCCAGCAGATTGATCGCTGGCCCGGCGGCCTGGTGCTGATCAGCCATGATCGCGGGTTGCTGGAGCACATGGACGAGATTGTCGAACTGTCGCCCAAGGGCTTGGCGGTGTACGGCGGTAACTACAGCCACTACGCGGCGACACGGGAGCAAGAGCAGCAGGCGTTCCAGTCGGCGTTGCAGGGGGAGCGCGCGCACGCCAAACGTGAGCAGCGTGAAGCGGTCATCCAGATGGAGCGTCAGCAGCGCCGCAATGCCCGGGGCGACCGCCAGGCCCGGGATGGCAACCAGACCAAACTGATCACCAACGCCCAGAAAGAGCGCAGTGAAAACAGCCAGGGCAAGTTGCGCCTCAATCAGCAGCTGGCGCGTGAGCAGCAACAGCAGCGGATCGCCGAGGCGCGTGCGCGGTGTGCGCCCGAGATCCAGCGCATGATGCTGTCGCCGGAAAGCGTGGTGCCCCAGGGCAAGCTGGTGTTGCAACTCAACGAGGTGGTGCTGCCGTTTGGCAGCCGCGCACCGATCAATCTCACCCTGACCGGCCCGATGCGCATGGCGATCCTGGGAGCCAATGGCAGTGGCAAGTCGACCCTGCTGCGGGTGATTGCCGGCCAGTTGCCGGTGGCTGCCGGTGAGTTGGCGCGCAGTTGCCATATCGGCTGGCTGGACCAACACGCCGGGCTGGAGCACCCCGAGCGCACGGCGGTGCAATGGCTTTACGAAAGTAATCCGCTACTGGCGCAAAGCGAAGCGCGTACCCGGCTGGCGCAAATGGGCATCGATGCCGACCGGGCGGTCCTCGATACGCGCCAACTGAGCGGCGGCGAGCGTCTGAAAATTGCCCTGGCCGCACAGCTCTACGCCGAGCATCCGCCGCAATTGTTGTTGCTGGACGAACCCGACAACCATCTGGACTTGCCCAGCCGGATTGCCCTGGAGCAAATGCTCAATCAGTACCAGGGCGCGCTGATTGTGGTGTCCCATGACGAGGCGTTCCTGCAGGCCATCAACCTGGACGGTGAGTTGCGCCTCTGAGGCCGTTCAACCCTGGTTTTCATGTTCCAGTTCGGCCTGGGGCTCGGCGAGCCGCTGACGGCGGGTTTTCATCTCACTGACAATCACCGCCGCCACGATCAACGCCGCGCCCACCATGGCAATCGGCGGGAAGCGCTCCCCGGCAATCCGCCCGACTACGCCGGCCCACACCGGCTCCCCGGCATAAATCAGCGTGGCGCGAGTCGGCGAGACGCTTTTCTGCGCCCAGTTCATCGCCACCTGAATCACCGCGCTGGTCAGCCCCAGGCCCACCGCGCTGAACAGCAGCAACCAGGAAAACCCCGGCAGCGCCTCGCCCATCGGCACCACCATCAGGAACGACAGCACCGACGCCGTGGCCAGTTGCACCACCGTTACCCGGCGTACATCCACCTGCCCGGCAAAGGCGCTGATCAGGATGATCTCGGCGGCAATCGCTACCGCACCGATCAACGTGGCGATTTCACCGGGGCTGAAATTCAATGATGCCCCGGCCGGGCCGGTCAGCAGCATCAGCCCGGTAAACGCGAGCATGATGCCGATGCTCGGCATCAACCCCGGCCGCCGTCCCAGTACCAGCCATTGCAGCAGCGGCACGAATGGCACATACAGCGCAGTAATAAATGCCGACTGGCTGCTCAGGATCGTCTGCAAGCCAATGGTCTGCAAACCGTAGCCGAACATGATCGCCACACCGATAAAGCAGCCAGCCTTCAATTCAAACAGCGTCAGGTTCCGCAGGCTGCGGAATGAGAACGCCCCGACGATGAGCGCCGCTGCAGCAAAACGCAGGCCGACGAAAAACATCGGGCCGCTGACCGCCATGGCGTGCTGCACCAGCAAAAAGGTGCCGCCCCAAAACATGGTGATCACCACCAATACACATTCGGCTTTGCTGAAACGGGAAAACAATGGGGAGGTGGTCATGGCGGCTCGGTCTTGCACAGGAAGGGCGCGGACCGCACAATGCGCCGCAAGCTGGGCAGTATACTGCGCAACCCCACCCTGTGAGCAATATAGTGCACAAAGAAAATCCGCAACGGGCCTCGGTCCTGCAACACGTCAGCCAGAACGTTCGGCGCCTGCGCCATGCGGCTGAGTTGAGCCAGACGGCGCTGTCCGAAAAATCCGGCGTCAGCCGGCGCATGCTGGTGGCAATCGAGGCGGGGGAGAAAAACGTCAGCCTGTCGACCCTCGACCGGGTGGCCGAAGCCCTGGACGTGGCCTTCAGCGACTTGATCCAGGCCCCGGATGCCGCTGATCACAGCCGTATCAACGAACTGGCCTGGGCCGGTGACATCCCCGGCAGCAAAGCCGTGCTGCTGGCCAAGGCCACCGCGCGTCGCGAGGTGGAACTATGGGAGATGCGCCTGGAGCCCGGCGATCGCTACATGCCTGAACCGGACCCCGAGGGTTGGAGCGTGCAGTTGTTTGTGTTCGAAGGCACCCTGACGCTGGTGCTGGGGGATGAGGAAAAAAACGTCGCCACCGGTGAGTTCCTGATGTTCGCCAGCCGCTACCTTCACGCCTATCGCAATGACGGCGACGTGGCGGTGCGGTTTGTGCGCAACGTGGTGATTTAACTGTTGGCAGCGCAACAGTGGTTGGACACTTTGCTGTTTTGAACCGCCAACGACTTCCCTGATATACCGGCAACCCGCTGATTTCGTTGCACATTGCATTCGGGCACGACTCCTGCAATCACTCCAGTATCTCTCTGGAGCCTGGAGTCGGCCCATGTCAGCCCAACCCCTACAACCTGCCCACATCATCCGTTCGGACGCCGAGGCCATTGCGGTTGCCACCGAGTTGGCCAAGCGTTTTGCCGTGGACGCCGGCGTGCGCGACCGCGAGCGACGCCTGCCGGTGGCCGAGCTGGACGAATTCTCTGCCAGTGGCCTGTGGGGCATCACCATTCCCAAGGCCTACGGCGGCGCGGGAGTGTCCTATGTGACGGTGGCCGAGGTGATCAAGCTGATCTCCGCCGCCGACCCGTCCCTGGGGCAGATTCCGCAGAACCACCTGGGCGTCGTCGACATCCTCCTGCAAACCGCCAGCGAGGAGCAAAAGCAGCACTACTTCGCCAAGGTCCTGCAGGGCTATCGGTTCGGCAATGCCTTCTCCGAAGCCAAGAGCAAGAACGCCGGCACGTTTGACACACAAGTGCGCTTTGACGGCGACAGTGCGTACATCAACGGCGAGAAGTTCTACTGCACCGGCGCACTGTTCGCCCATATCGTGCCGACGGTGGGCGTCAACGAAAAAGACCAGGCGTTCATCGCCTTTGTCGAACGGGACGCGCCGGGCCTGCAAGTGATCGACAGCTGGGACGGCTTCGGCCAGCGCACCACCGCCAGCGGCGGCGTGACCCTCGACGGTGTGAAGGTGCCGCTGAGTGCGGTGATCCCCGCCCACCAGGCCTTCGACCAACCCACCGCCAACGGCCCGATTTCGCAGATCATCCAGGCGGCCGTCGACACCGGCATCGCCCTCGGGGCCCTGGAACAAGCCAAGATTCATGCACGCCAGGCCCGGCCCTGGATCGACAGCCAGCAGGATCACGGCTGGCAAGACCCGTTCACCATCGCCGCCATCGGCGACCTGGAATGGCGGGTCCACGGCACCGAAGCGATCCTCGCCAAGGCCGGCATTGCCGTCGACCAGGCCCTGGCCAACCCCAACGAAGACACCGTGGCCAATGCCTCGTTGGTCGTCGCCCAGGCCAAAGTGCTGTCGGCGGAAACCGCCTTGCTCGCCAGCAGCAAACTCTTCGAACTGGCCGGCACCCGCTCGGTGTCCGGCAAGCACAACCTCGACCGCTTCTGGCGCAACGCGCGTACCCACACCCTGCACGACCCGGCCCGCTGGAAATACCACCTGATCGGCAACTTCGTGCTCAACGGCGTCAAGCCCGCACGCCATGCCTGGAACTGAGGAGCTGCATCCATGACCGCACTGAATCAGGCGCGCCAACTGCTGGAAAGCACCCGGCGCTTTGTCGAGAAAAGTGATGACCCCTACGTGATCAGCCGCTTTGGCGATTTGCAGATTCGCGTGGAGGTAGCGGCTGCTTTGTTTGAGCGTGCCGAAACCCACCCAGGCCCGGTGGCCCTCACAGAAGCCCAGATAGCGGCTGCCGAGGCCCTCATCGCTGCCAGCAACGCCGAATTCGAACTCACCGGCCAGCGTACTGCGCTGCCGCCGACCCTTGATGATCCCCTGCGCTGGAAATACCAGATTGTCGGCAACTACCACCTCAACGGTGTCGCCCCCCGGAGTAACGTTTAATGCCTCGTGAAATCCGTTTGAATGCCTTCGACATGAACTGTGTCGGCCACCAGTCGCCGGGCCTGTGGGCCCACCCGCGTGACCGCTCATGGCAGTACAAGGACCTGGAATACTGGACCGACCTGGCAAAAATTCTCGAGCGCGGCAAGTTCGACGGCCTGTTCATCGCCGACGTGCTGGGCATCTACGACGTCTATAACGGCAACGGTGACGCAGCGATTCGCCAGGCGACCCAGGTGCCGGTCAACGACCCGCTGTCGCTGATCGCACCCATGGCGCTGGTCACCGAACACCTGGGTTTTGGCCTCACCGCTTCACTGTCCTTCGAACACCCGTACCCGTTCGCCCGGCGCCTTTCCACCCTCGACCACCTGACCAAGGGCCGCGTCGGCTGGAACATCGTCACCTCGTACCTGGAAAGCGGCGCGAAGAACCTCGGCCAGAAAGCCCAGACCGAACACGATGCGCGCTACGACTACGCCGAGGAATACCTGGAGGTTTGCTACAAGCTCTGGGAAGGCAGCTGGGAAGAGGGCGCGGTGTTACGCGACCGCGAACGGCGGATCTTCAGCGACCCGAGCAAGATCCACGAGATCCGCCACGTCGGCAAACACTTCCAGGTGCCCGGCATTCACCTGTGCGAACCGTCGCCACAACGCACGCCGGTGCTGTACCAGGCCGGGGCGTCGAGCCGTGGCAAACAGTTCGCCGCCGAACAGGCCGAATGCGTGTTCGTCGCCGCGCCGTCGAAAGTGCTGCTGAAGAAAACCGTCGCTGACATCCGTCGGCGTGCGGCTGAGGCAGGCCGTGATCCGAAGAAAATCCTGATCTTCAACCTGCAGACGGTGATCGTTGGCGAGACCGATGCCAAGGCCAAGGCCAAATTCGACGAATACAAATCCTACGTCAGCTACGAAGGCGCGATGGCCCTGATCTCCGGCTGGACCGGCATCGACTTCAGCCAGTTCAAGCCCGATGAACCCCTCAAGCATGTGCATACCAACGCCATTCAATCGGCGGTGGAAGCCTTCTCCACTGCCGACCCGAACAAGGTCTGGACCCCGAATGAACTGGCAGACTGGGTCGGCATCGGCGGCTTCGGCCCGTTGTTCGTCGGCGGCCCGGAAACCGTGGCCGATCTGTTGCAGGAATGGGTTGAAGAGACCGATGTGGACGGCTTCAACCTGGCCTATGCACTGACCCACGAGACCTTTATCGACGCGGTCGAGTTGCTGGTGCCGGAGTTGCAGAAGCGCGGCGTGTACAAGACCGAATATGCCCAGGGCACCCTGCGGGAGAAATTGTTTGGGGACGGCGCGCGGTTGGCGGACAACCATCCGGGGGCCAGCTATCGTGATTTGTCGGGTGTACATAAAACAAATGTGGGAGCGGGCTTGCTCGCGAATGCGGACTGACATTCAGCATTGATGTTGCCTGACGCACCGTTTTCGCGAGCGAGTCGAGCCGTCCCACCGCCGCCCACATAAATCCGGCCAGCGGACCACCGCATGCTTGTTTCACCAATAGGAGCATCACCCTATGAGCGTGCATGAACTTGAACTTGCGCTGGATGTGGAATGGCCCGCCGAACGGGTTACGGTGTTGCCCGAGGCGTTGGCGCAGTTGCGCCATTGGGCACAAGTGACCCCGTTGCACAGCGCCCTGCGCCACAAGCGTGACGGCCAGTGGTATGCCTGGCGCTGGATCGATGCGTTGCGGGATGTCGAGCGCCTGGCTGATGGCTTGCGTCAGCAGGGCTTTACCGAGCAGTCGCGGCTGGCCCTCAGCGGTGCCTTCGAACCCGGCCTATTGCTGCTGGCCCTGGCCGCCCAGGTGATCGGTGGCCAGATCCTGACCCTGGCGGATGACCTCGAGCCCGCTGCCCTGCAGCAACAAGTGTGGCGCATCCGGCCTACCCACGCGTATGTCCCTGGGCTCCAGACGTTGGCGATGGTGCGACGGATCGACCCTGTGGACACCTCACAACGGCTCTGTCGCTGGTGGCAGCCTTCGGGCAAGACCGAATTGTGGAGCGGGGAAAGCACCCATTGGCAAGGCGGCCTGGCGACGGTGCTGGAGCAATGGCTGATTAGCGGCCAGAGCCTGGGCTTCCCGCAGTCGGGCTGAACTAGGCGTCCCGGGTCGATGTGCTGGATACTGCACGGGGCGATTTTTACCACAACCATTCAGGCAGACAGTAAGGGCGCAATTTCATGAGTGAAACCGAACGCGGACAGGCGACGAGCGCCATTCGCAACGCCGATGTGCTGATTGTCGGCGGCGGCCTGAGCGGGACGATGCTGGCGGTGCAGTTGCTGCGCCTGCCGGGCACGCGGCAGATCCTGGTGATCGAGCCGCGCCAGGAACTGGGGCGCGGCGAGGCCTACAGTGCGGTAGAGCTTGGGCACACCTTGAACGGCAACGCCGCGCGCATGAGCGTCGACCCGGACAACGCCGATGACCTGACCCAGTGGCTGACCGCCTACATCGCCGGCGGCGGCTGGCCCGAGTCGGACCAGCAGCACGTGCCCATCAGCGAACTGTTTCCGCCCCGCGGGATTTTTGGCCTGTACGCGCAGCAGCGGCTGGCCGAGGCCAAGGCGATTTCCGCGTCGACCGTCGAGCACATTCGCGCCGAGGTGACAGACCTTGAGGTGGATGAACACGCCACACGGCTGACCTTGAGCGACGGCCAGCAACTGCGCGGTGCCTGTGCGGTATTGGCCACCGGCATGTTCCCGGCGGCACGCACGCCACAGACCGAATCCAGCGGCTTGAATGCCGCTGCCGTCGACCCGTGGGATGTATCGGCCATGACCCAACTGGACCCGCAATCCACCGTGCTGATCATCGGTTCCGGGCTGACCATGGTGGACGCCGTGGTGTCCCTGGAACAGGCCGGCCATCGCGGGCCCATCGAGATTTTTTCGCGCCACGGCCTGTTGCCCCATGTCCGTCGGCAGCCGCCGGCCTGGGTCGACTTCCTGGGAGAAGACCACAGCCTGCGCAGCCCCCGGCAATTGCTGTGGGAGGTGCGGCGCCAATGCCGGCTCGCGCTGGAGCAGGGGATTGACTGGCAAGCGCCGCTGGACACCGTGCGTGCCAACATCGGGCGGTTGTGGAGCCAGGCCAGCGAGGGCGAGAAACGTCAGTTCGTGCGGCATGTGCGGCCCTGGTGGGAAAGCCACCACCACCGTTCGCCGCCGTTGAGTGCCGAGTTGGTGGCGCGGTTGCATGGGGAAGGGCGGCTGCGGATCCGGGCGGCTTCGTACAAGGGGCTGGTGCCTTCGCAAGGTGAGGTGACGATCCGCCTGCGTCATCGTGGAGAGCAGGATGTGGTGCAGGTGTCGGGGGCAGCGCTGATCAACTCCAGCGGGATTGAATATGACTGGCGGCGCGTGGCCCGGCCGTTGCCCCGGCAGTTGCTCAAGCGCGGGCTGATTCAGCCCGGGCCGTTGGCGTTGGGGATTGCGGCGGATGTGTCGGGGGCGGTGCTGGATGCCCACGGGAATGTCAGCCGGCGGCTGTTTGCCATGGGCCCGCCGTTGCGCGGGATGTGGTGGGAAAGTACCGCAGTGACGGATGTCGCGATTCAGGCCAAGGCGCTGGCCGCGAGGTTGGCACACCTCTAAATCTAATGTGGGAGCTGGCTTGCCTGCGATAGCGGTGGGTCCGCTGCATCTTTATCAACTGAGAGATTGCTATCTCGGGCAAGCCAGCTCCTAGAGGTCGGGTTCATGGACCGACCTTCACAAACCCAGGCTTCAACCCAAACACTTCAACCCCCTGGGCCGTCGACTGCCCGGTGGTCACCGTCACCCGCTCCACCGGTTTATCCATCGCTGCCCGATATTCCACCGTCATCACCCCATTCCCGCGACTGATCGCCTGGGCCGGTACGACAATCGCCTGGTCATTGTTGTAGGTCACAATGGTCAACCGCGCACTCATCCCCAACCTTACCCGTTGCAACTGTTGCGGGGTCAGCTTGGGAATCGACAGGGTCACCGGAAACTGCGCGCTACCCTGGCTGTCGCTGGCAATCGCCAAGCCACTGACCACGCTGACCGACCCCGTCAGCCGTTCCCCATCAAACCCGTCGCCCATCACCTCCACCGCCTGCCCTTGGTGCAACTGGTTGATGTCCAGCTCCGACACCTTGGCGACGATTTTCAGCTTCTCGATATTCGCCAGTCCAAACAGCACCTGGCCCTGGCTGACCTTGCTCCCGGCCTGCACCGGCGCGTTATTGCCCCCGCCGCCCTGGGTCGATGAATTACTGCCCGGCGCCGGCACCACAATGCCGGAGAACGGGGCCTTGACTTCCTTGCCGTCGAGCAGGGTATGCAGGGCGTCATATTTCACGGTGGCGTTGGTCAGCTCCATATCGGCGATCTGCCGGTATTCGCCCTTGCCTTGTTCAACGGTCTGTTGCAGCTCAGCGCGGGCGGCCGTCAGGTCGAGTTGTTGCTGGGTGGCCTGTTGTTTCAGGTCGTCGAGTTCGTTGCGCGGGATGATGCCGCGCTTGAACAGGTTTTCGCTTTCGGTGAGTTTGCGCTGGGTGTTGCTGGCGGTCATTTCGGCAGTGCGCAGGGTGCGGCGGGCGCGCCCGACTTGCTGGCCGCTGTCCCAGTCCTGCATTTCCTGCACCGTGCGCCGGGCCTTGAGCTGGGCGGAGAGGGCGTCGCGCAGTTGCACTTCGAGGGTGGCCGGGTCCATGCGCAGCAGCACCTGCCCGGCCTCGACCCGCTGGCCCTGTTCCACCAGGTTGGCCTGCACATTACCGTCGAACGGCGCGGTGAGGGTGATGGTGGTGTCAGGCTCGATCTTGCCCACCAGGCCGATCTGATGCACCAGCGGGTCGACCTTCACCGCCAGCCACTGCTCGGCGTTGCCGGGCTGGTTGGCGGCCGGGCTTTGACGGCTGAGCAGCGAGACGCCGACGCCGGCCACCAGCACAATCAACACGACGCCCAACAGGCGCTTCTTATTAGTAGTCATTGAGGGCGATTTCCCAACTTTCCAGCGTCATGCCCAAGGTCAAGTCGAGCTGAGTCTGGGCGTTCAAATAGGCAATCAGCGCATTGAGCCGCGAGTTCTCGGCGTTGCGCAGGTCGGTTTCGAAACTCAATACCTGGAAGTTCGTGGAGCGCCCGGCGCTGAGTTTTTCCCGTTCGATTTCGATCTTGCGCTTGGACAACTCTACCGCCCGCTGGGAAATTTCATACTGGCGCCAGCGAGTGCCCAGGTCGCGCACCACATCGTTGACGTCGCGCTCCAGTTGCTGGCGGGCGTCGGCGATGATGATCTCCTGGTTTTCCACATCGACCCGCGCGTGCACCTCGGCCTGGCGAGTGCTGATGTCGCCGATGGGAATCTGCACCTGCACGCCCGCGTAGCTGTCCCAGCGCCGGTTGCTGTTGTAGCCGTTATCGTCATTGGTGGCGGCCCGAATCTGGTTGGCACCGGCCACCAGGTCCACTTGCCAGCGGCCGGAGTCCTTGGCGATCACCAGGTTGAGGTCGGCCTGCTGGCTGCCGAGCAGGGTGGCGAGGTATTCCGGCTGCTGGTTCTGCGCCAGCACGAAAGCCTGGCGTTTATCGATGTCCATGGGCCTGGCTTCAAGGGCCTCGGTGGCGCGGATCGGTGTCGACAGGTCGAGGGCCAGCAGACGCAGCAGGGCCAGGCGGCTGGTGTCCAGTTGGTTCTGGGCTTCTTCCACCCCCAGTTGCTGGGTGGCGATATCGGCTTCGGTCTGCACAATCTCGAACTCGGCCATGCGCCCGGCACTGATCAGTGCCTTGTTCACTTCAAGCAAAGTGCCGGAGCGCTTGAGGGCGTCCTGCACGATGCTCAGTTGTTCCTGGGCCCGCAGCAACTCGCGGTAGGTGGCGATGATGTTGCTGATGGTCTGCGCCACGTTGGCCTTGAGGTTCAGGCGGTTGGCCTGTTCCGACAGGCGTGACAGGCGCAGCGGGGCGGTGGTGGCGTCCCAGCCGGCACCGCGCATCAGCGGTTGGATCAGCGACAGGTCGAGGCCGTCGCTGCGGTAGCGTCCGGCGCGATCGGCGTTGTTCAGTTGTTGGGTCCAGTTCATGCTCAGGCGCGTGCCGTACTCACCGAGCAAGGTGGCATTAGGCGCGAGGTTAGCGTTGCGGGAGCTGTCTTCAGTGCCTTTAGTCGTGCGGTAGTAGCTGTTCAGGGTCAGCTTGGGGTTGAACGTGTCTTCAGCCACCCGCAGGTCGAATTTCTGCGCCACCCGTTGCAGGTACGCGCTGCGAATCGCCGGGTTGTTGCGCAGGCCCAGGTACACCGCATCCCCCAGGGTCAGGGTGGTGGACTGGGCATTCAGCGACACGCTGCGTTCATAGCCACTGCGGGTGGTACTGGGCGCGGAGGGGCGAATCACCACGTCGGCGGCCACGCTGTGCAGGCTTACCAAGGCGGTCAACAACAGCAGCCGTTTATTCATCGCGCAGGGCCTCCACCGGCTGCAGCCGCGAGGCCGACACCGCCGGATAGATCCCGAAAAACAGCCCCACCAGCAACGTGCTGCCGACCCCGAGCGGCAGCGCGGCCACTGCCAGGGAAAACTGCCAGCCGGACAGCCTGGCATACAGGTACGCGGCGGTCATGCCCAGTACCGCGCCGCATACCGCACCCACGGCGGTCAGGGTCACGGCTTCCAGCAGGAACAGGTTGCGAATGTCGCGCTGGCGCGCCCCGAGGGCCATGCGAATCCCGATTTCCCGGCGCCGCTCCGAGACGTTCATCAGCATCACGTTCATCACGCCGACGCCGCCGCCCACCAGGGAGATCGCGCCCAGGGCCAGCAGCAGGTAGGCGAAGGTCCGGCTTTGGCGGGTCATGCCATCGATCATTTGCTGGGGTACCTGAATGTCGACATCGTGGTCGGTGAGCTGGGCTCGCAGTGCCACGGCTGAGTCCTGGGCGAGGCGTTCCATATCCTGGCCGGGGGTGGCACGGATGATCACGTTGCCGATTTGCGGGCTGGCGTAGATCCGGCGCATGCCCGGGGCGGGGACGAACAGCGATTCGTTGGCCTGTACGGGAATCAGCATTGCCCGGGGCTGGCTGTGCAGAATGCCCACGATCAGGAACAGGTAATCGTTGATACGTACCCGGTCGCCCAGTTGCAGCGGGTCGCCGGGCACGCTCAAGGCCTGGACGACCTGGTCACCGACGACCGCATAGGTTTCCCCAGCATCGAAACTCGACAGGAAGCGCCCGTCGCGCACCGACAGGCGCATGGCATCCTTGAGGTCCGGCGTACTGCCGACGAGGCTTGCGTTCCAGGTACGGCCATGGAACACCACTGGCCCGCTGAACAGCGAGACCGCACCGATATGGGCAATGCCGGGAACGCTGCGGCGCACGGCTTCCAGGTCCAGGCTGGCGGGCATTTGCGCAGTGCTGGCACCCCTGGGCGGGAATTGCGCCACCAGGGTGTCGGTGCCCATGTCCTTGAAAATCATCGCCGCGTCTTCGGCGGCGTTGTGCCCGATATTGATCAGCGCCACCACCGAGGAACTGCCGATGACGATGCCCAGCAAGGCCAGGATCGAGCGCTTGCCCAGGGTGCGCAGGCTGACAAACGCCTCGTACAGCAACTGGCTCAGGCTTTGTTCGACCCGCAGGCTCATAGGCGCCCGGCCTCTTGCACCACGCCATTGCGCACCAGGATCTTGCGATTCAGGCGTTCGGCAATGTGCGGGTCGTGGGTGACGATGATCAGCGTCACCTGCTGCTCGCGGTTGAGCGCCAGCAACAGGTCCATGATCTCCTGGGCGGTGGTGCTGTCGAGGTTGCCGGTGGGTTCGTCGGCGAGGATCACCGACGGGTTGCCGACCAATGCCCGGGCGATGGCGACCCGTTGGCGCTGGCCGCCGGAAAGGTCGGCCGGGCGATGGTGGGCGCGCTCGGCCAGGCCCACCTGGTCGAGCATGCGCAGGGCCTGTTCCACCGAGTCGTGGCGTGACACGCCGCGGTAGCTCAGGGGCAGGGCGACGTTGTCCAGGGCACTGAGGCGTGGCAGCAGGTTGAAACTCTGGAAGACGAAACCGATCTGCTGATTGCGGATCGCCGCCAGTTGATCGGGGCTGGCGCTGAAGATGTCATGGCCGGCAAAGCGGTACTGGCCGCAGTCGGGCAAATCCAGCAGGCCGAGAATATTGAGCAGGGTACTTTTGCCGGAGCCGGAGGCGCCGAGGATGCCGCAGCTGTCACCGGTTTCGATGGCCAGGCATACATCATTGAGAATCGACAGGTGTTGACCGGCCAGCTGATAGCTTTTGCCGATGCCTTGCAAGGAGATAAAGCCTGGGTGCGCGGGGGTATCTGTCATCATGACTACGCCTGCAGCCTCGACAGCGCCGTGCTTCCCCCGAAAATCCTTGTAACAAGTTCAGGAGCTGCCTGGTACACGTCACGGACTGGTTTTATTTCTTGTTTTTAAAATATTGTTTGAATACTAACCGCGATCCAGCCGTTCCGCCAGCCATGGATATAGAGCGGTTTTACCCTTTGAAACGATTCTTCAAAGGGACGTTTCCGGCGCTGAAAAAATCCATCAGCTACCCTCAATGAGCCCGTTGCTGTTGGCTTTGAATAGTATGGCGCTGTGTCACTACTTGCTTTCAGGCAGCGGCCCCGGTATAAAAAATCAAATTAATTTTTAAAACAATATTTCCGCAGTGGAACCCCAATCCCTATGGTCGCGAAGAAACTCAGCGCTCCAAACGTTACCAAGACCCGATTGCTGGATGCGACAGAGGCTCTTTTCATCAAATACGGCTATGACGCTGTTTTGTTGCGGCAGATAACCGAGAGGGCCCAGGTCAATCTCGCTGCGGTGAATTACCACTTCGGGGACAAGGACTCCCTGATGAAAACCCTGCTGATGCAGCGCCTGGAGCCGCTCAACGAGCAGCGCCTGGAGTTGCTCGCCCGGTGCGAAGCCGAATCCGACGGCCCGCTGGATTGCGACACCTTGCTCGGGGTGCTGTTCGCCCCGGCCATGGGCCTGGAACGCAGCGACCCGGCCAGCGGGGAAGGGCGTTCATTCATCCGGTTCCTGGGGCGGGTGTACAGCGACACGTCGCCGTTTATCCAGGAATACCTCAAGGTGCATTACCAGCCGGTGTTCCAGCGCTTCTTCGAAGCCTTCGCCCTGGCGCTTCCGGACTTGCCGCGCAACGAGCTGGGGGTGCGCCTGCAATTTGCCCTCAAGGCGATCTCCGGGGTGATGGCCGGTACCGAGCTGCGTTTGCTGATGAACTCCATGAGCCTGGGACGCCCGGCCACGGATGCCGAGGTCATGGCCAAGCTGATTACCCTGGTGTCGGCGGCGATTCGTGTGCCGCAGCAAAGTCCTGAAGCCGAAACGGCCCTGGCGCGGGTGCTCGATACCCAGCGCGCGATACGTGAGCAAGCGGCGTCGCCTGTCAACAAGGTGGCTCGTTGACCCATCAAGACCGGCTCGCAATGAGCCGGTTTGCTTCGACTCCTCTCTCCAGAAACTGTGTGGCCACTCAAATCCCGGGCAAAAAAAACCCGCTGGGGCGGCGGGTTTTTAACTACAACGTTTGTAACGGATGAGGCTTTACCCTACGTCTCTGGATGTGAATAAAACGTGAAAAATATGTAAGAGAAAGTGTGAAATCTATTGGCTTGTGTAATCCCGACAAATGGCAGTCAGCGTTTACTGTGAACCTGGCCGATAAAGTCTACAAGGTACTCACTCACCCGTTCCGGCGCATCCTCCATCAGAAAGTGCCCGGCGTTTTCCACCACCTGCAGCACGGCCCCACGAATGTCGTTTCGCAGGCGATGTGCATAAGCCAGCGGCTGCCATTCATCTTCAGCGCCCCATAAAATCTGCACCGGCAAATCCATGCCCGGCAGGCGCTTCGCAAAATCGGCGGTATACCGCGAGTCGTAATGCGCCACCTGATGCTGGTAGAACGCTGGCTGACCGATCACGCCACTGATCGGCGCCAGGTATTCCTCCAGCAGCGCGCCCTGCATCACGCTCTTGTCGAACACCGCCATGGCCAGTTGTCGGATCATCAACGCGCGGTGTTCATCCGGTGCCATGCGCGCATGTTCGGCAAACCGCTGATGAATCCCGCGCCAAGTGGGCGATGGCCACGAGTCATAGCTGGGGGCGTCGGCGACCGTCAATGAGTGCACCCGCTGCGGGTGGTCAAGGGCAAACAGCAGCGCGTTGACGCCGCCGATGTCAACCGAACAGGTGCACTGGTGCGCCCGGCCAGGCTGGCAGCCTGCGCCTGACGAATGCGTGCGGCTGATCACCTTCGGCCCCGGCTGTTTTTACCGGCAACTGGCCCAGGAACGCCTGAGCGCCTTGGGCATTCGCTGGCAGGTGGTGGTGGAATGTGGGTCGGTGGAGGGTGTGGTATCGGCCATCGCCGCCGGGTTGGGCATCGGCCTGCTCAGCAGTGACCATCTCGACAAGCGCGTGGAAGTGTATCGCCCCTTCGGCCAGCGGATGCCGCTGCCCGAAGTGGCGAACGTGTTGCGCTTTGCCGAGGACAGCCCCGAGCCCCGGTTACAGGCGTTGCAGCAGCTGTTGATACAGGCGCTGCACCGGGGCTGATCAGATTTTCCAGTGGCTGGCGCTCTTGGCCAGGCGCTGGCGCATGGCGTCAATATTGGCTGCCAGTTGCAGGGTCAATAACCGGTAACCGTCCAACGCGTTGACCACCGGCACTTCAAAGGTCTGTTCGTGGGTCGGCGTGGTGCTCGGACGTTCCAGCCGGTCGGTGGCCCCGGATTGCAACGCCCGCGCCATCCCGATCAACTGCACCCGAATCTGCCGGTGCTCGGCTTTCAACGCCACCTGCATGCGCGCCAGGGCTTCCTTGTCCCGTGGGTCGGGGCGGGTGTTGCCGAGGATCTCCAGGGTGCTGATGCACATCCGCAAATGCCGCTGCAGGGTGTCCAGCTCGGTCATGGAAATCCGCACTTCCTTGGACACCGATGGCATCAGCGAGCGTAGTTGCAGCATCGCGGCGTTCAGGCGATTCAGCAGCTTGAGGTGTTCATCATCGGTGACCGATTGGCCGCTGATGATCCGGCTATAAATCGCCGCGCAATCGCGCAAGGCACTGGCCAGGTTGTAGCGCCAGGAATACACCGCATACAGCGGCAGGGCGAAGGAAAACGCCAGGGCCAGGACGATGCCGATCAGGATGTCGACCGTGCGCCACAACCCGTCCGATATCGGATTATCGCCATGGCCCGCAACGATAAATACGGTGATGGCCGACAGCAACGCGATGTATCCGCCCTTGCCGATGGCGTGATAGGAAAAGAACCCGCACACCACCGACATCAGCAAATAGGTCAAAAGTGGCTGCCCCAGATACGCCTGTTGCAGCACCAGCAGCAAACCGACGCTGGCGCCGATCAACGTGCCGTAGGCGCGCTCGACGGCTTTCTTGCCGATATTGCCGTGGTGCTGCAAACCGCCGATCACGATCAGCATCGTCACCGAGGCCCACTCACCATGGGGCAGGTTGATGCCGGTGGTGAGCAGGATCGTTGCGAGCAACCCAATGGAAACCCGCACCGCGTGGATCAACTTGGCGTGACGGTAGCGCCGATACGGGTCCAGCAACGGACGCAGCAAGCGGCGGGCGAAGAGAGGGAGATTCATTGGTATCAGGGTAACCTCGTTGTTCAGGCTTCACTCAGTTCCAATGTGGGAGCGGGCTTGCTCGCGAAGGCGGCGTGTCAGTCAATACATCCGGCGACTGAACCACCGCTTTCGCGAGCAAGCCCGCTCCCACATTTTTAGATCGGTGTCGGGCTCAGAAAATATAGTCAGTGGTCAGAAAGCTCGACGTGCGTTCCTGCAGGATGTCACTGACCAGTTCCTTGTTGCTCGCCTGGAACTTGGTCGCCACCAGGGTACGGATCGAAAACACCCGCAACGCATCATGTACCGACAGCGTACCCTCGGCGGAGTTCTTGCGCCCGTTGAACGGGAAACTGTCCGGCCCGCGCTGGCACTGGGCATTGATGTTGATCCGGCCCACCTGGTTGGCGAACGCGTCCACCAGGCGCCCGACTTCCCTCGGGCTGGTGCCGAAGATACTCAGTTGCTGGCCGAAGTCCGACTCCAGCACGTAGTCGATCACCGTCTCCAGGTCGCGGTAAGGCACGATCGGCACCACCGGGCCGAACTGCTCCTCGTGGTACACGCGCATCTGCGGGTTCACCGGGTACAGCACCGCCGGGTAGAAAAACGAGCCACGGCTGGCGCCGCCATTCTCGTTCACCACCTTGGCGCCATGGGCCAGTGCGTCGGTCACCAGGCCGCCGAGGTAATCCACCTTGCCCTGCTCGGGCAGTGGCGTCAGCGACACACCGTCTTCCCACGGCATGCCAGGCTTGAGGGTCGCCAGCTTGCGGTTGAATTTCTCGATAAAGCTGTCGACCACATCCTCATGCACAAACAGGATTTTCAACGCGGTGCAACGCTGGCCGTTGAACGAGAGCGAACCGGTGACAGCTTCGTTGACCGCATTGTCCAGGTCGACCTGCGGCAGCACGATCCCGGGATTCTTTGCATCCAGGCCCAACGCCGCGCGTAGCCGGTGCGGTTTCGGGTGCAGTTTCTTCAAATCGCTGGCGGCCTTGTTGGTGCCGATAAACGCAAAGATATCGATCTTGCCGCTGGCCATCAGCGCGCTGACGGTTTCGCGGCCGCTGCCGTAGATCACGTTGATCACGCCGGCCGGGAAGCTGTCGCGGAACGCCTCCAGCAACGGGCGAATCAGCAGCACGCCGAGCTTGGCCGGCTTGAACACCACGGTGTTGCCCATGATCAGCGCCGGGATCAGCGTGGTGAAGGTCTCGTTCAGCGGGTAGTTGTAGGGGCCCATGCACAGTGCCACGCCCAGCGGCACCCGGCGGATCTGCCCCAGGGTGTCCTGTTCCAGCTCGAAGCGGCTGGAGCGGCGGTCGAGTTCCTTGAGGGCGTTGATGGTGTCGGTGATGTAGTCGCAAGTGCGGTCGAACTCTTTCTGCGAGTCCTTGAGGTTCTTGCCAATCTCCCACATCAGCAGCTTGACCACTGCGTCACGCTGTTCGCGCATACGCCGCAAAAACGCTTCGACATGCTGGATGCGATCCACCACGCGCATGGTCGGCCACGCGCCCTGGCCACGGTCGTAGGCGGCCACGGCAGCGTCGAGGGCGGTCAAGGCGGTGTCGGCGTCCAGCAGCGGGGTGCTGCCGATGATCACCGGCGTGTCACCGTCGGTGCCGCGCAACTGCACCGGGCTGCGTACTTCGGCCAAAGGGCCGTTCCACACATGCAACTGGCCGCCGACCAGGTAATCACGTTGTTCGATGGGCGCCGCGAGCCGGAATTGCTCGGGAATCTCGGCGGCAGTGGGAAACAGCTGGGCGAGCAGGTTGTCGGTGGTCATGTCGCTACCCCTGGAATGGTTGCAAAACGTGACTAGAGATTCACCCATCAACGGCCCGTGTGGCAAGGGCTAGACGCATTAACCCGCGAACCTTGGAAAACCTTGAGCACAACCGTGAGCTCGCCGGGTAAACTGCGCGGCTTTCTTGAAGGAGTTCACATGAGTCAGTACCAGCCGGGCATTCTTGCCGCACCGGTGCCGTTGCAGGCACGCCATCTGTTTTTTGCCATTGAGTCGCTGGATGCCGTGCCTGCCGCACTGGATGCGCTGGTGCAGTTGGTGGACGCCAGTGCGGTGGTCGGTTTTGGTGAGCCGCTGGTCAATGCCCTTGGCGCCCGGATTGACGGGTTGCGGGCGTTCCCTCATGTGAGCGGGCCGGGGGCGGAGAATCCGTCGACCCAGCAGGCGCTGTGGGTCTGGTTGCACGGTGTGGATCGCGGTGAGTTGCTGTTGCGCAGCCGGGCGTTCGAGAAGGCCCTGGCGCCGGGGTTTGGTCTGGTGCAGATGACCGAGGGGTTTCGCTACAAGACCGGGTTTGATCTGACCGACTATGAGGATGGCACTGAGAATCCGCATGATGATGCGGCGGTGGAGGCTGCGGTGGCGCAGGGTGGTGCGAGTTTTGCGGCGATCCAGCAGTGGCAGCATGATCTGGATGGGTTTGCGGCGTTGCCAGCTCTGGAGCGGGACCACATTATTGGTCGGCGCCATGGTGATAACGAGGAGCTGGAGGACGCGCCGGAGTCGGCGCACACCAAGCGTACGGCTCAGGAGAGTTTTACCCCTGAGGCGTTTGTGGTGCGGCGGTCGATGCCATGGGCCGAGAATGGTCAGGCGGGGTTGATGTTCCTGGCGTTTGGGCATTCGTTTGATGCGTTTGAAGCGCAACTGCGGCGGATGAGTGGGCTTGAGGATGGGATTGTTGATGGGTTGTATCGCATTAGCAAGCCGTTGACTGGGGGGTATTACTGGTGTCCGCCGGTGCGTGATGGGCGGGTGGATTTGAGCTTGGTGCGCTGAGGTTTTTGTTCGGGGTACATATCCATTATTTAGGTAACGGCCGCCTATGGTTCCGCTCTTACAGCGGGTCACTTTTGGCA
>NZ_JBSVWQ010000059.1:0-32577 GCF_054071215.1 Pseudomonas sp. SDO5522_S412
CCCCAAAATCCTGGGAGCGCTTCGCACTCCAGCGGGAGCAAGCTCCCTCGCCACAACGGCCCGCTCCCACAGGGGCTCTCCTAATAACAATAGATAATTCGCAGGTTCCCATGGACATCACCCGCCGCGACTTCCTCAACGGCGTCGCTATCACGATTGCCGCCGGTATGACCCCGCTGCAAATCCTCCAGGCCGCTCCCGATGGCCGCTACTACCCGCCCGCCCTCACCGGCTTGCGCGGCAGCCATGTCGGCTCATTCGAAGTTGCCCACCAGATGGGCTGGGAAAAGAAGGCCTTCGACACCGATAAACTGCCGATCACCGAAGACTACGACCTGGTGGTGGTCGGCGGTGGCTTGAGCGGTTTGTCGGCGGCGTGGTTCTACCGTGAGAAGCACCCGAAGGCGAAGATCCTGATCCTGGAGAACCACGACGACTTCGGCGGCCATGCCAAGCGCAATGAGTTCCAGGCCGGTGGCCGGCTGATCATCGGCTACGGCGGCAGCGAAGCGTTCCAGTCACCGAATCATCTTTACAGCAAGGAAGTAAACGGGCTGTTGAAAAAACTCGGGGTGAACATCAAGCGCTTCGAGACCGCCTTCGACCGCCAGTTCTACCCGGGCCTGGGTTTGTCCCGCGGGGTGTTCTTCGACAAGGAAAACTTTGGCGAAGACAAACTGGTGACCGGCGACCCGACGCCGATGGTCGCCGACGACATCGCCCCGGACCAGTTGCATGCGCGCTCCATCAGCGACTTCATCAATGATTTCCCGCTGCCGGAAACCGACCGTCAGGCGCTGATTGCCTTGCACGTCGCGCCCAAGGATTACCTGCCGGGCAAGACTGCCGAGGAAAAGGCCGAGTACCTCGCGGCCACCAGCTACCGCGATTTCCTGCTCAAGAACGTAGGACTCTCGGAAGGCGCGGTGAAGTACTTCCAAAGCCGCACCAACGACTTCATGGCCTTGAGTATCGACGCGGTGGCGTCGGCTGATGCCTACAGTGTGGGTTTCCCTGGCTTCGGCGGAATGAACCTGGCACCGATCAGCGAAGAAGCCGCCGCAGAAATGGAAGAACCCTACATCTACCACTTCCCCGACGGCAACGCCTCGCTGGCACGCTTGCTGGTGCGCAGCCTGATTCCGGCAGTGGCACCGGGGCACACCATGGATGACATCGTGCTGGCGCCGTTTGACTACGCCAGGCTTGATCAGCCCAGGACGCCGGTGCAGGTGCGTTTGAACAGCACTGCGGTCAGTGTGCGTAACGTCGGTGACGGTGTGCACATCGGCTACAGCCGTGGCGGCCAACTCGCACAGGTACGCGGCAAACGCTGCATCCTGGCCTGCTACAACATGATGATCCCGTACCTGCTGCGCGATCTGCCGGCAGAACAAGCCCAGGCCCTGAGCCAGAACGTGAAGTACTCGCTGGTCTACACCAAAGTGGTGGTGCGCAACTGGACCTCGTTCCAGAAGCTGGGGGTGCACGAGATTTATGCAGCGACCCAGCCTTACAGTCGGATCAAGCTGGATTACCCGGTGAGCATGGGCGGCTACGAGCACCCGCGCGACCCGACGCAGCCGATTGGTTTGCACATGGTGTACGTGCCCACCAGCCCCAACAGCGGCATGAACGGCCGCGACCAGGCCCGCGCCGGGCGGGGCAAGTTGTATGGGCAGACATTTGAACAACTGGAAGCGCAACTGCGGGATCAGCTGCAGCGCATGCTCGGCCCGGGCGGTTTCAACCACCAGACCGACATTCTGGCGATCACTGTCAACCGTTGGTCACACGGCTATGCGACCTTCTCCAACAGCTTGTTTGACGATGCCGATGAAAGCGAAAAACTGAAGGACCTGGCGCGCCAGCCGGTGGGACATGTGAGCATCGCCAACTCGGATGCGGCGTGGAGTGCGTATGCCCATGCGGCGATTGATGAGGCATATCGAGCGGTAGGCGAAGTGGGCTGATCCCGGCATTCCTGAAGGAAGAGATTATTGTGGCGAGGGAGCTTGCTCCCGCTGGGCTGCGCAGCAGCCCCAAACCAGGCGATCGAGATATCCCTGAAGGATCTCGATCGCCTGACCTGGGGTCGCTGCGCGCCCCAACGGGAGCAAGCTCCCTCGCCACACGGTTTCCATAGAAATGTCTTGTTTCATATGCAGCGCCATCAACCCGCCATCAATCATTTTTCCTTCCGCACCGAACCGCTTAAGCTATTTGGCATCTGTTTAATGTCCGTTGCGTTTGGCCGAAGGCATGTCCGAACCGTTTTCCTTGATCCAGCACGTGCCAGGAACGGCGCGGGATTGTTCACGACAGGTTGTATTTATGCACCGCAGGAATTTGCTCAAAGCGTCCATGGCCATCGCGGCTTACACCGGTCTGTCGGCCAGTGGCCTGCTGGCCGCCCAGGCCTGGGCGGGCAACCGCGCCGCTGATGGCGAGGCCCAGGCCTTCGATTTCGAGGCCCTGAAGATCCAGGCCAAGCAGTTGGCAAGCAATCGCTACCAGGACACCAAGCAGGTATTGCCGCCGACCCTGGCGACCATGACCCCGCAGAATTTCAACGCCATCGGCTACGACGGCAAGCATTCGCTGTGGAAAGAATTGAACGGCCAACTGGACGTGCAGTTCTTCCACGTCGGCATGGGCTTCAAGACGCCGGTGCGCATGTACAGCGTCGACCCGAAAACCCGCCAGGCCCGCGAGGTGCACTTCCGCCCTTCGCTGTTCAACTATGAAAAAACCACGGTAGACACCAAGCAGTTGACCGGCGACCTGGGTTTCTCCGGCTTCAAGCTGTTCAAGGCCCCGGAACTGGACCGCCACGACGTGCTGTCCTTCCTCGGCGCCAGCTACTTCCGTGCGGTTGATTCCACCGGCCAGTACGGCCTTTCCGCACGCGGCCTGGCCATCGACACCTACGCGAAAAAGCGCGAGGAATTCCCGGACTTCACCAAGTTCTGGTTCGAAACCCCGGACAAGGACAGCACCCGCTTCGTGGTCTACGCCCTGCTGGATTCGCCGAGCGCCACTGGTGCCTATCGCTTCGATATCGACTGCCAGGCCAACCAGGTGGTAATGGCCATCGACGCCCATATCAATGCGCGTACCGCCATCGAGCAACTGGGCATCGCACCGATGACCAGCATGTTCAGCTGCGGCACCGTTGAGCGGCGGATGTGCGACACCATTCACCCGCAAATCCACGACTCGGATCGCCTGGCCATGTGGCGCGGCAATGGCGAGTGGATCTGCCGCCCGCTGAACAACCCGGCTACCCTGCAATTCAACGCGTTTGCCGACACCGACCCGAAAGGCTTCGGCCTGGTGCAGACCGATCATGAGTTCGCCAGCTATCAGGACACGGTGGACTGGTACAGCAAACGCCCAAGCCTGTGGGTAGAACCTACAACCGCGTGGGGCGAAGGCTCTATCGATCTGCTGGAAATTCCTACAACCGGCGAGACCCTGGACAACATCGTGGCCTTCTGGACCCCGAAGAAGCCCGTCGCTGCCGGCGAATCCCTGAACTACGGCTACAAGCTCTACTGGAGCGCCCTGCCGCCGGTCAGCACGCCACTGGCGCAGGTCAATGCCACCCGTTCGGGCATGGGCGGTTTCACCGAAGGTTGGGCGCCGGGCGAGCACTACCCCGAAGTCTGGGCGCGGCGCTTTGCCGTGGACTTCAACGGCGGCGGGGTGGATCGTTTGCCTGAAGGCACCGGGATCGAGCCGGTGGTGACCTGCTCCCATGGTGAGGTCAAAGACTTCAGCGTGTTGGTACTGGATGCCATCAAGGGCTATCGAATTCTGTTTGACTGGTACCCGACCAGCGACAGCGTCGAGCCGGTTGAACTGCGGCTGTTCATCCGCACCCAGGACCGCACTTTGAGCGAAACCTGGCTGTACCAATACTTCCCACCTGCACCAGACAAGCGCAAGTACACCTGATACCGAACGTTCCCACGCTTGCGTGGGAACGCCCCTTCGGGATTTTCAGAACCGCGATATACTCTTCATCGCCCCGATCAAGTACCGCATCGCCACCTGATCACTCTCGGTCAGGGCGCGGTACTGTTCCAGCAATTGCTCTTCGTCCGAACTCAGGCGCCGGCTGCGCAGCGACATCCTGCGGGCCAGAAAAGACGACAACACCCCCGCTACACCATAAGACTTGGCCATGGACTGTCTCCTCGTATCAATCAACTGCTCCTGGTTGCCCATAACCCCATCCCGCGATGCGACCTGCGAGGATCAACAAGCTGATTTCCTGGGCCAGAAATCATGCTTACCTTAAGCGTAGAAACTATCTTGCCGGGCGTGGGACTTTTTTAGAGTAATCACTTAAAAAAACGCTTGCAGGGCAATGACCTACAGCGTTATCCCACAAGCGGCCGGTACAGGTGGATGTCGTGCGGCTCCTGCTGAAACAGCTCGGGATCCGGCTGCTTGAGCAACCGGCAGCCGAGCCGCAGATAGAACTCCACCGTATTGCGCGATTCCGTGGCCGATACGTACAACGCCTCGGCCCCGGCTGCGCGGGCGTGTTCACAGGCCAGGGCAAACAGCTGGCCACCCAGGCCCAGGCCACGGGCCCCATGGCTCACATGCAGGAATTTGAGCTGGCGCATACGCAGGCCCTGGTTGAGGATAACCCGGTTGTCCACTACCACGGCCGCCAGCAGCTTTGCATCGTCAAACACACCGTGCAGCCACCCGCCGCGCTTCAGGCACGCCTGCAAGGCCACGGCATCCTGCTCGGCTTCGCCTTCGGGCCAGCCGCGCATGTCGTGGTGCTCGGGGTACAGCAGCAACTCCCCGTGCTCCACGCGATAGCACGCCTCGATCCGTTCGGTACGGTCAATCAGCGCCAGCAACGGCAGGTCCTTTTCGGTCAGGTCACACTTGATCAACATGCTGTGCTTCCAAGGGTTGATGGTGAACAAGGTTGAAGCCTTCCGCAGGTGTCGGTGCTTCGAAATAGCCGGTGATCAAGTCGAACTGGGCGTCACTGGTTTCGAACGCGTGGGTACCCTCCGCGTTGCGCGCACGCAGGCGTGCCTTGCAGACCTCGTCCGGCACATCCAGGTAGTGCAATTGATGGTCAGCGCCTGCGCCTTCGAACAATGAGCGCATCCAGCGGCGGCTGGCCAGGGTGTTGGCGGGAAAATCCAGCACCACCGAGACGCCGGCTTTGAGCAACGAGATGATATGGGCCGTCAACGCATCGCGCAGGTGGCCGGTGCAGCGCACGTAGTCGCCCAGAGCCTGGATCTGTCCGGGATAAAGGCGTGACAGCCACTCATCCTCGCTGATCAATACCGTCTGTGGGGCTTGCGACAACTGCTGGGTCAGGGTCGATTTACCGGATGCGATTTTGCCGCAGATCAGGTGCAACATAAGCTTCTCCTTGTGTCGCAGGGCTTGGCCGGTGATCGGCGGGCAATAAAAAACCCGCCGGATCAAGGGCGGGTTTTTCATGCTTTTCCAGCACGCGTCAGCCCACCCTCTCCTGGAGGGTGGGAATAATCGAGGCGTTCAGTAATAGAGTCATAGTTTCGACATTAGCTTCAGGCGTTTTCCTACGCAAGGTTAATCCCGCAAGTCCGACTCATGAATCGGCTGGTCGCGATGCGTAGCCCGCTGATACTGCGCCGGCCAGGTCGCTTTGCGCCCGCCCAGGTCATCGTCGGCATGCAGTGGCCAGTACGGGTCACGCAACAGTTCACGTGCGAGGAAAATGATATCGGCCTGACAGGTACGCAAGATGTGCTCGGCCTGGGCGGGCTCGGTAATCATGCCCACGGTGCCGGTGGCGATTCCCGACTCTTTGCGCACACGCTCGGCAAAGCGGGTCTGGTAGCCGGGCCCGGTAGGAATTTCCGCATTGGCCGCGGTGCCACCCGAGGAGACGTCGATCAGGTCGACGCCCAGGTCTTTCAGGCGGCGCGCCAGTTCGACGGTTTCATCCGGGTTCCAGCCGTCCTCGACCCAATCGGTGGCCGAGACCCGCACAAACAGCGGCAGCTCTTGCGGCCAGGCCTCACGCACCGCCGTGGTCACTTGCAGCACCAGGCGGATGCGGTTTTCGAACGAGCCGCCGTACTGGTCCTGGCGCTGGTTGCTCAGGGGCGAAAGAAATTGATGCAACAGGTAGCCATGGGCGGCATGGATTTCCGCCACTTTGAAACCGGCGGTCAACGCGCGCTTGGCGGCAGCGACGAAGTCAGCGATCACTTGCTGGATCTGCCCTTCATCGAGTTGCTTGGGTGAAGTGTGCTGCGGATCGAAGGCAATCGGCGAAGGGCCCACCGGCACCCAGCCGCCATCTTCCGGCTTGACGCTGCCGTGCTTGCCGATCCATGGCCGGTGCGTGCTGGCTTTGCGCCCGGCGTGGGCCAGTTGAATGCCCGCCACCGCGCCCTGGGCATTGATAAAGCGCGTGATGCGTTGCAGCGGTTCGATCTGTTCGTCGTTCCACAGGCCCAGGTCCTGGGCGGTGATGCGGCCATCGGCAGTCACGGCGGTGGCTTCGGTAAAGATCAGCCCGGCGCCACCGACGGCACGGCTGCCGAGGTGCACCAGGTGCCAGTCATTGGCCAGGCCATCGACGCTGGAATACTGGCACATCGGCGAAACGGCGATGCGGTTGAGCAGGGTCAGTTGGCGCAGGGTATAGGGTTCAAGCAGCAGACTCATGGGGCACCTCTTTTATGCAGTGGGCAGGCTCCAGGGTTCTGTTTGAAAGGTCGACGAAAAACCCGTCCCCGGCGGGCTGAAATAAGACAAGGTCACAAGACCGATCACACAGTGCTTAGAGACTAGTCGACAACAGAGGATTGCACAGGGTTCAGCGCGGCTCGATATGCGCGATCATCAGTTGCACGGTTTCCTGACCACGGAACTCGTTCACGTCGAGCTTGTAGGCCAGTTCCACCCAACGAATGGTGGGGTTGGGCCAGATCTCACGGTCGATGCCGAAAGCAATGCCATCGAGCTTCACCGATCCACACTCGCTCTTGAGCACCACCTTCAGATGGCGCTCGCCGACGACGCGCTGCTCCACCAGTTGGAACACCCCGTGAAACAACGGCTCTGGGAAATGCTGGCCCCACGGCCCGGCGTTACGCAGGGCGCGAGCCAGTTCCAGGTGAAACTCTTCAACCGCCAGGGTGCCGTCGGACAGCAGACGGCCCGTCAGGTCTTCTTCGCGCAGTTGCCGACGCACTTCGGCGTCAAAAGCCTCGGCGAACAGTGGGAAGTTGGCCTCGGGCAAGGTAAGACCCGCCGCCATGGCGTGGCCGCCGTACTTGGCGATCAGCGTCGGATGCTGGCTGGCCACCACGGCCAGCGCGTCACGGATATGAAAACCCGGCACGGAGCGCCCGGAGCCCTTGAGCAGGCCGTCACCGGCGTCGGCAAAGGCGATGGTCGGGCGGAAGTAACGCTCTTTCATGCGCGAGGCGAGGATGCCGATCACGCCCTGGTGCCATTCCGGGTCGAACAGGCACAAGCCATACGGCATCGACTCCACCGGCAAGTCCTTGAGCTGGGCCAGGGCCTCGCGCTGCATGCCTTGTTCGATGGACTTGCGGTCCTGGTTCATGCCGTCCAGTTGCGCGGCCATTTCCCGGGCGGCGGCGAAATCCGAGGTGAGCAGGCACTCGATACCCAGGCTCATGTCATCCAGGCGCCCGGCGGCGTTCAGGCGCGGGCCCAGGATAAAACCAAGGTCGGTGGAGGTGATGCGGGCGTGATCGCGCTTGGCCACTTCGAGGATCGCCTTGATCCCCGGCCGGGCACGACCGGCGCGAATGCGTTCCAGGCCCTGGTAGACCAGGATGCGATTGTTGGCGTCCAGCGGGACCACGTCGGCCACGCTGCCCAGGGCCACCAGGTCCAGCAGTTCGCCGATATTCGGCTGCGGCTTGTTCTCGTACCAACCCAAACTGCGCAAGCGCGCACGCAGGGCCATCAGCACGTAGAAGATCACGCCCACACCGGCCAGGGCCTTGCTGGGGAATTCACAGCCCGGCTGGTTCGGGTTGACGATGGCGTCGGCTGCGGGCAGTTCGTCGCCCGGCAAGTGGTGGTCGGTAACCAGCACCTTGAGCCCCGCCGCTTTCGCGGCCGCCACGCCTTCGACGCTGGAGATACCGTTGTCCACGGTGATCAGCAGCTGTGGCTGGCGCTGCAGGGCCACGGCGACGATTTCCGGGGTCAGGCCGTAGCCGTATTCGAAACGGTTGGGCACCAGGTAGTCGACATGGGCGGCGCCCAACAAGCGCAGGCCCAGGGTGCCCACGGTGCTGGCGGTGGCGCCGTCGGCGTCGAAGTCACCCACGATCAGGATCCGCTGGCGCTGCTCCAGGGCCGTCACCAGCAAGTCCACCGCAGCATCGATGCCCTTGAGCTGCTGATACGGGATCAGCCGCGCCAGGCTTTTATCCAGCTCGGCTTCCGATTGCACCCCGCGTGCGGCGTAGAGACGGGTCAACAACGGTGGCAATTCACCGAGGAATGGCAGGACGGCGGGCAACGGGCGAGGATCGATACGCATGGGGTGACGGAAGCTTCTCTTTAATGTTGAAAATTAGCGGTGATCCCTTGTAGGAGCTGTCGAGCCCCAGCGAGGCTGCGATGGGATCACCTCGGTGTACCTGTCAGACCGCAGCGCCTGCATCGCAGCCTCGCTGAAGCTCGACAGCTCCCACACTCGACCAGCGTCCAATCAGTTATCGACGTTTCAGCCGCGCTCGCCAGCCAGCCATTCCAGCTGGACTTCGTGCTGCCCACGGTCATCGGTCACGAAGATCGTGCCTTCGCTGATCATCACGTCCCACTTGATCACCCGGGGCATGTCCTTGGCCAGCACTTCCAGGATTTCCTGGGGTACGGCGGCGATGCTCACGTTTTTCAGGTTCTTCGCCACCGGCACCACTTTGCCTTCCCAGACGCGCAAGCTGCCGTAGGCCAGCAAGGTCGTGCGTTCGGTACGGCGGGAACACCAGGTCAGGCGGTCCGCGTCCGGCTGGCCGACTTCGATCCAGTGCAGGACGCGATCATCCAGGCTTTTTTCCCACAGCGCCGGCTCGTCTACATCTGACAGGCCACGACCGAAAGACAGCTGCTCGTTGTAGAAAAGCGCGTAGGCCAGCAAACGCACGGTCATGCGCTCTTCGGTTTCCGAAGGGTGGCGGGCGATGGTCTGCTTGACGCTCTCGTACACCGAACGGTCAAGGTCGGTGAGGTTGAGTTCAAACTTGTAGGTCGTGGACGGCTGGGCCATGAACGGACTTCTAGAGACAGGGAAAGGCGGCAAGTCTAACCGATGGCGAGGTGATTCAACGAATACTGCGCTGCATCATCCTTATCACTGCGCCACTCGCCTATGTTAAAAGGCTCACATCCCTGCCCTGCCCGAAAGGTTCCTCATGTCGTTTACCGCCAAACCACTTGCCGGCCTGAAAGTCATCGAACTCGGCACCTTGATCGCCGGCCCGTTTGCGTCGCGCATCTGCGCCGAGTTCGGCGCCGAGGTGATCAAGGTCGAATCCCCGGATGGCGGCGACCCGCTGCGCAAGTGGCGCAAGCTGTATGAAGGCACCTCGCTGTGGTGGTTTGTGCAGGCGCGCAACAAGAAATCCCTGACCCTGAACCTGAAACACCCGGACGGCCTGGCGATCCTCAAGCAACTGTTGGCGGATGCCGACATTTTGATTGAGAACTTTCGCCCTGGCGTGCTGGAAAAGCTCGGCCTGAGCTGGGAAACCTTGCACGCCCTGAACCCGAAACTGGTGATGGTGCGCCTCTCGGGCTTTGGCCAGACCGGGCCGATGAAGGACCAGCCTGGGTTTGGCGCGGTGGGCGAATCCATGGGGGGCCTGCGTTACATCACCGGTTTCGAGGACCGCCCGCCGGTGCGCACCGGGATTTCCATCGGGGACTCGATCGCGGCGTTGTGGGCCGTGATCGGGGCGCTGATGGCCCTGCGTCATCGTGAAGTGAATGGCGGGCTCGGCCAGGTGGTGGATGTGGCGCTGTATGAGGCGATCTTCGCGATGATGGAGAGCATGATCCCGGAGTTCGACGTGTTCGGCTTTATCCGCGAGCGCACCGGCAACATCATGCCCGGCATCACGCCCTCCTCGATCCACACCAGCAAAGATGGCAAGCATGTGCAGATCGGCGCCAATGGCGACGCGATCTTCAAGCGCTTCATGTCGGCCATTGGTCGCGACGACCTGGCCAACGACCCGGCACTGGCCAGCAACGATGGCCGCGACAGCCGGCGCGATGAGTTGTACGGGGTGATTGATCGCTGGGTCAACTCGCTGCCGCTTGAGCAAGTGGTGGAACAGTTGAACAAGGCCGAAGTGCCCGCCAGCCGTATCTACAGCGCGCAAGACATGCTGGGAGACCCGCAATTTCTCGCCCGCGAGATGTTCCTCAAGGCGCAGCTCCCAGGCGGCAAGGACTTCAAGATGCCCGGCATCGTGCCCAAACTGTCGGACACACCGGGCAGCTGTGAGTGGGTCGGACCGCAGTTGGGCGAGCATAACAGCGTGGTGCTCGCTGAATTGGGCTACGACGCGGCCGCCGTTGCCCGCCTGCGTGAGAACGGCGCGATCTGATGGGCCGGCGCTTCATCATTCGACTCTGCCTCCTGGGTTCACTGCTCGGGACTTGGCCACTGTCGAGCCAGGCCCAGGAAACCTTGATCTGGCTGTTGCGTGACCTGCCGCCAGTGACGATTTTCGAAGGCCCGCAAAAAGGCCAGGGCGCCCTCGACCAACTGCTGCCGATACTCGCCGAACACATGCCGGAGTATCGACATCAGATCCTCCACGTGAACCGCGCGCGCGGCATGCAGATGCTCCGCGACCCCGGCACGCTTACCTGCGACCCGTCCCTGCTGTGGACGGCGGAGCGCGCTAAAACCATCGTGTTTTCCGCCCAGGCCTTCGCGGCCGTGAGCAACGGGGTGACGATCCGCCAGGGTCAGCGGGCGCTGCTGGCGCCGTTTGTGGTGGATGGACTGTTCGACCTGGAGGCATTTTTGAATGCACGGGATGCGCGCCTTGGCATCATCGCCGAACGCAGCTACGGCGCCATCATCGATGAAGCGCTGAAGCACACCAGTGCTCACAAACTGGCGCCACATTACGGCAATGACGCCCTCGGCAGCCTGCTGCAGATGCAACGAAAGGGGCGGCTGGAAGCGGTGCTGGGTTACTGGACAGAAGTGCGCTACCAGGCGCTGCAACAAGGCATTGATCCACAGGAGCTGATCTTCTACCCCATCAAAGGCACCCCGCCCTATCAACTGACCCGGATTGCCTGCACGGATAACGCCTCAGGCCGCACGGCTATCGAGCGGATCAATCAGGTGCTGCGCGAGATCCCGCAGGAGCAACTGCGACAGTCCTACGCCTCATGGCTCGACCCGGTCATGCGTGAGCAATACCTGCAAGACCACCCGACGTTTTTCCAGGATGCCCCGAGCCCATGACAAATCGCAGGCAAAAAGAAACCCCGAGCAGTGGGGAGACAACTCGGGGTTAATAAGGGCCTAAAAAGACCAGTAACAACGAGCCACAAGCACCGGAGCACAATGCTTGATCTCGCTGTTACAAAATCTGACTCACCTTGCCGTAGGAAGGTTCCCAACAAAAATAAATCTTCATGCGCAGGCAATCGGCCGAGTCAGGGCCGCATTGCGCAGGGCCGCCATGACCGAGGGTTCCAGGCGTCCTTCGGCAATCATCAAGTCGCGGTGCAAACAGTCCACCACATCCACCAATGCACGCTTGTCGGTCAATTGTGCCTGGTCGACTTCTCGTTCGACCACGATGGCACCGGCCGGATTCTTTACGGTCACCAGGCATTCGCCCTGCACACCCGAAGTGGTCAGCGTGACCTGATAAGGGCTCAGTGCTTCACCGAGCAATAGGCTGATACTTTCCATCTCGATCACCACTCAATAGTTCGGAAACAATCGTGTAAACGGGAGCTGCATCTATCCTAAGTGACTATTTGCGTCGTAGGAAAGTTCGCTTTTTCGTCTTTCAAGGGTTGCCGGGGGATGACGTGTCCAGCATGCGCTTGCAACATGACAAGCAAAAAACGGCAGCACATAACTGCTTACTCAATGAGTTGCCGTTTTGGCGCTGATGCCGAGGGTGAATCCTATACTCGGTGAGTGCTGATCATGCCGGCACATCGATAAACAGCGCATACCAAAAGGCCCCGTTGCGAAGGACGAAGACCATGCTGGAACACGAAAAAGAGCAGGCAATACTAGAGAAGATTCACGCCGACATATCCAGAATTTATGCCGAGCAACGCAAGCTAAACGCAGAGTCCCACAAGATAACCCGAGAGAATTTCTGGTATCCCGTTGGTATCGCCATCGGCTTCTTCACGGCTGTCGGAACCGTAATGGCAGTGGCGCAAAAACTACTCGCCTAAACGATCGCTCCGGCCGGGCCTGCCAGAAACGAAAAACGCCGCTGCCCCACGGACGGGGACGCGGCGTTTTTTACACCTTTGTAAACCGCACCTTCAGACTCTCTCCTGCGTTAACAGGCTAGAATCCCCGAATTACCCCGGGAGCCTGTATTGAACGAAACGTCTGACAAGCCATTGCGCATCGTCCTCGCCGACGACCACCCGATTTTCCTCATCGGTCTGCGGGCGGTCCTGGAACGTGACGAGAGGCTAACCATCGTCGGTGAAGCCAACTCACCCCTGGCCCTTGGCGAACTGCTGCAACGTTGTGCCTGCGACATTCTGGTGACCGACTTCATGATGCCCGCCGAGCCCCAGGCCGACGGCTTGCGCCTGATCGAACAACTGCGCCGGCATCACCCGGGCCTGCCCATCGTGGTGGTGACCATGCTGAACAACGCCGGCCTGTTCCACGCCATCCTGGAGCTGGGTGTCATGGGCCTGCTGAGCAAGGCCAGTCTCGCAGACGAATTGCCTGAAGCAATCCGTCAGGTGCGCCAGCAGCGACGTTATGTGGCCCAGACCATCAGTCAGTCACTGAACCTGGCAGGCGTCGAGCGTGTGCACTCCCAGGATCAACTCTCACCCCGTGAACTGGAAGTCATCCGCCTGCTGGCCGGCGGCCTGACGGTAGGCGAGATCGCCGCGAATCTTCATCGCAGCAAGCAAACCGTCAGTGCACAAAAGGTCAGCGCCATGCGCAAGCTGGGCCTGAGCAACGACGCCGCGCTGTTTATCTATGTGCAGGAACACGGGCTGGCCTAGCCTGAAACGCGATCCACTGCTTGAGCGCCTCGGCGTCCATGGGGCCGGCGATAAAGCAGCCTTGCAACCACGCAGCCCCCAGTTCACTTACCGCGTGATAGTCGGCGGCGCTTTCAACCCCGGTCACCACCACACCCACACCCAGTCGCCTCGCCATGCTCATGGCGCCAGCAACCACTGCCGCCTTGCGATCGTCCCTGGCCATGCCGCTGGCAAACGCCGGCGGGATCTTCAATTCGCTGAAGGGCAATTCCAGCAAGCGTTGCAGGCTGGTGCCGCCCACGCCGAAATCACCGATGGACAGTTTGCACCCCATCATCCGCAAACGCAGCAAGCCGGTGACGTGGGCGCTGTCGGTGTTCAGGCGCGAGGTTTCTACCAGTTCCAGGGTCAGGCCACGGGCGGGCACGCCGTGAAGTTGCAGCAAGCCTTGCAGCACTTGGGGAAAGTGCGGACGCTCCAGCATCCGCCCCGGGATATTCACCGCCACCGGCAGCACCTGCCCGGTTTCGCGCATGACGTGTGCCGCCTGGCCCAGCGCTTGTTCCAGCACGTGCCAGGTAAACGCCTCTTCCATTCCGGCAAACTCCAGCACCGGCAGAAACGCGTCAGGCAACAGCAACTCGCCGTCAGGAAGCTGCCAGCGGGCCAGCGCTTCAACACCTTGCAACGCGCCCGCCTGGCTGACAATGGGCTGATACCAGACCGTGCCGCAGCGGGCGATTGCGGCCTGGCTCAGATCCGCCGAAGGCGGCAACTGCTCGGATTCGCTCAAGTCCAGCAACTGGCGCACCCGCTCCCAGGACACCACCGGCGGCCCGGGCCGCAAGCGTTCCCGGCACGCCTCGAGGACTTTCCCGATCAGCGTTGCCGACGCCGGTTTGGGCAGGCAGCCGAGCACGTTGAGTCCCAACTGTCGGGCCATGTGCGCCACGCCTTCCAGCACATCCGGCTCGGCGTTGCTCAGCAGGATCAATACCTGAGCCTGGCGGCGCTCGGCCATTTCCCGAATCAGCTCAAGGCCATCACCCTGCTCCAGGTACAGATCGCAAATCGCGATGTCCACCGCGCCCTTGCTCTCCAGTGACTGGCGAGCGGCGTCGACCGTTTCGGCCGTGCGTACATTGAATACGCCGTTGGCGTTGAGCATCTGATGCAGGGCCATCAGTTGGAACGGGTTATCTTCGAGGATCAGGACGTTGAGGGAGCGCATGAAAAACGTTACCGGGGAGAAGCGAGGGTGCACAGACTAATAAAAACCCCGCGCCTTCCCCATAGGACATGTCTTATTCGGACGGGTCCAGATAAGCCTCAAGCTCGACCTGGAATTCGATCAATGCTTCGCGCAGCGCTAACCAATGCAGTTCAACCTCAGCGTTGCGCTGCTCCCGAATACACCCTTCCAGCGCCACACAGGCCTTGGCCAGCGGCAGCGCATCCACCAGGCAGCATATGCCCTTCAGGCGGTGCAGCGAGGCGGCCAGCCGGACCTGGTCGTGGTCCGCCATGGCGGAGGCCATCAGGTTATGCTCCTGCTCAAGGCTCCTCGCCAGCTCCTGCAGCATCCGCTGCAAAACCGGTCCGTCGGCCTGGGTCATGGTGCGCAGGGTCTGGATGCTGAAAGAGCGTGCAGGCACGACGCGGGCGAGCACACGCGTCCAGTGCTCAAGGGTCACGGGCTTGACCAGCAGTTCATCCATTCCCGCCTCCCGGCAGCGCTGCTGTTCATCATCCAGGGCATTCGCCGTGCAACCCACCAGCGCCAGGCGTGGCCGTTGCTCCTGTGCTTCAAGCCGGCGGATGGCCTCACTCAAGGCGTAGCCGGACATGCCCGGCATATTGCAATCGGTGACCATGACGTCAAACACCTCATGATGCCAACGCTGCAAGGCCGCTTCGGCCGAGTCGACGGCCACTACTTGATGACCCAGGAACTGCAACTGCTGAACCAGCACCAGCCGATTGGCCGGCAGGTCATCCACCACCAACACCGACAGGTTGCGGCCGGCCACCAGCAGCGGTACACCGGCAGATGCTGGCACGTCGTCGCTGCTGACCCGATCCAGGTACAGGTCGATGCACACCACCGTGCCCTCTCCCACCACGCTGCTCAGGGTGATGCTGCCTCCCATCAATTCCACCAGTTGCTGGCAGATGCTCAAGCCCAGTCCCGTGCCGCCGTGCTCGGCAGCCGTCCGCGCGCTGACCTGGATAAACGGCTTGAACACTCGCGCCTGCTGCTCGACGCCAATGCCCGGCCCGCTGTCCTCCACACACAGCTGCAAATATTCGGCCCCCGCCGGGTCAAACTTGCGCGCAACACTGACCCGAACCTCGCCGCGCGAGGTGAACTTGAGCGCGTTGCCCAACAGGTTATGGATAACCTGACGCAGGCGCAGCGGGTCGAACCAGTAATACCCTTGCGCGCTCGGGTCGAATGCCAGGGTCAGGTGAAGGCCCTTTTTCTGCGCCATGGGTTCGAACAAGCGCTGTATGCCCTCGAAGAAACCTTTCAAGTCAGTGGCCTGCGGCGCCAGTTGCAGATGACCGGCTTCAATCTTGGCCAGGTCCAGGCTGTCGCCCATCAGGGCGATCAACTCACGCGCCGAGCGATGGGCCACTCGCAGGGCTTCAGACACTGTCTTGCCTTCAGCCTGGGCACGCTCCTGCTCCAGCTCGAGCAGACCGATAATGGCGGTCATCGGCGTGCGAATCTCGTGGCTCAGGGTCGAGAGAAACGCGCTTTTTGCGTAGTTCGCTTCGTCAGCGGCCTGCCGCGCATCCATCAGCTGGAGCTCCAGGACCTTGCGCTCGTTGATATCGACCCAGCCACCGAGCAAACCCTGGAGCTGGCCCTTGGCGTCGAAGAACGGCACCGTCCACTGATACACATGAAACGCCCCGCCATTGAACTCCAGCTGCCGGTCGACGAACAGCGACTGCTGGCTCGCCAATTGCTCCATGTGGCCGGCATGCAGGCGCGCGGCCGTAGCGTCAGGCATCAGCCCGCTTTCCATCAGCGTCAGGCCCTGGATCTGCTCGCGCCGGGTGTTCAACTGTTGTTCATAGCTGGTGTTGCAGGTCACCAGGCGTCCTTCCAGATCACGCACAAATACCGGGTTGGGCATGCCGTCCAGCAGCGCGCGCTTGAACGCCAACTGGTCGTTGAGCCGCTGCTCGGCCTGGAGGCGCTGGCGAATCTGGCGCTTGAGCCGGCTGTTCCAGGCCAGGGACACCAGCACAAACAGCAGCGCCATGGCGACCGTCCAGTAGGCCCATGGCGGCACACGCTGCCAGGCCGGCACCGGGACGGGTACGCTCCCCAGCCAACGCAAACGCAGGGCGCTCAGCTCCGCGACCGGCAGCGCTTCCAGCGCCTTGTTCAAAATGCTCAGCAGTTCCGGTTGATCCTTGCGCACCGACAGGCTGTTGGCCGACCACTTGCCCTCGACACTGCGGCCGATGCGCAACTCATCGGCAGGGTAACTCTGCACTTCCACTTCACTCTGGATAGTCGCCGCCGCGCGACCCTGCGTTACCAGCTCACGGGCCTGGACGTAGTTATCCACCGATTGCAGCTTGATCCCGGGGTGCTCGCGACGAATATATCCCTCCAGGACATGGCGTGCCGGCAGCGCCAGCACCTTGCCTGAAAGCTCGCTCAAACTGGCCACTGGCGGTGCGTCAGCGCGCTGGATAAACACCCAGCCTGAGCCCCCGAACCCATGGCTGAAATCGAGAAAGGCCTTGCGCTCCTGATTCTCGGCCAGGGTGGTGTTCATGTCCGCCCTGCCCGTTTCCAGCAACCCCAGGGTCTGTGCCGTGGAGGACACTTCCTCCATCACGAACTGCAGGCCGGTCATGCGTGAAATGCGGTTGAGCAAGTCCACATTCAGCCCCACCCACTGGCCGTCCTTGTCCTTGAATACATAGGGAGACAGTTGCTGGGACGCCACCACCACATGCGGATGCTGAAGTACCCAGGCCCGCTCCGGGGCCGACAAGGCGATGCGCTCGGCGGCAATGCCCACCCCCAGTCCGGTGGTCCAGCGCGCAAGGATCTCCCGCCGCACAGACTCATCAATACTCGCCAGCGCCCGGTCCATCAGCGTCCCCAACAGAGGGTCGGCCTCCCGCGTGGCAAAGGCAAAGCCGATGGGCGCCAGCCGGCTTTCCACCTTGATCTGCAAGCCCAGGTAGGGCCGTAGCGATTTATAGGCGCGCACGATCACTTCGTTGCCGATAAACGCATCGGCATCACCTTGCTTCAGCGCTTCGAGGCCACTGTAGAGATTCGGTGCCAGCATGATGTGGCTGCCGGGATACGCCTGATGGACGTTCTTGACGTTGGCGTAACCGTCCAGCAACACCAGCTTCTTGTCCTTGAGGTCCTCGTTCTGGGTGCTGTCATCCCGGCGCACGACCACCACCGAGCGGTCCGGCATGTAGTCTTCGGTAAAGCGCAACCCCGACACATCACGCTCGTAACCGTTGGCACTGGTGAGAATATCGATGGCGCCGCTCCGCAGGGCCTCCACCGCCTGCGCCCGCTCGGCAAAACCCAGGACTTGCATCGGTGCATGCAGACGCGCGCCGATCAGGCTCAGGTAATCGGCGCTGATGCCCTGGTAGCGATTGCGGTCGCGGGTGATATCGATCGGCTGATAGTCATCAATCGAAATGCCCACTCTCAGTGGCCGATGGGCCGCCAGCCATTGCTGCTCGCTGACCGTCAGGGGCATGGGCTCCAGGGCAATGAACGCCGGCACCAGCTTGAACGGCAGGCTGACAGCCGCGAGGCTTGCCGAACCATGGCCAAGCAGCAGCACACATGCCAGCCACGCGTGTGCTCGGGTCGATAAATACACCGGTTGGGTTTCCTTGATTATTCTTGTTGGTCGCCGCGCAAGTATGGCTCGCCAGAATGAAAAAGCCCGTCACGAAGACGGGCTTGATCCACCACGCAAAGCCGTTGGCTCAGAGTGGCTTGCCGCGATTGCCATGCTGGCTGACAAACGCCTGTACCGCTTTCAGGTCATTGGCCAATACCGTGCAACGCTCTTCACGCTCAAACAGGTCGGTGAGGTGCGGCGGCAGTTCCAGCGCCTTGCCAACCCCGGCCTTCTCTACCGCTTCCGGGAATTTGACCGGGTGCGCGGTGCCGAGAATCACCATCGGGATGTCCAGGCTGCGGCGGCATTCGCGCGCGGCCTTGACGCCAATGGCGGTGTGCGGGTCCAGCAGCTCGCCGGTCTGGGCGTAGACTTCGGCGATGGTCTCGCAGGTTTCTGCGTCGTCCACCGCCAGGGAGTCGAACAGCTTGCGGGTTTCGGTCCAGCGCTCCTGCTCGACGCTGAAACCGCCACCTTGCTTGAAGCTGTCCATCAGGCCGGCCAGGGCAGCACCGTTGCGACCGTGCATGTCGAACAGCAGGCGTTCGAAGTTCGACGAGACCATGATGTCCATCGACGGCGACAGTGTGGCGTGCAGGGTTTCCTTGACGTACTGGTTGCCGCTCATGAAGCGGTGCAGGATGTCGTTGCGGTTGGTGGCGACGATCAACTGGTTGATCGGCAGGCCCATGTTGCGTGCCAGGTAACCGGCGAAGATGTCGCCGAAGTTGCCGGTTGGCACCGAGAACGACACCGAACGCGCCGGGCCGCCCAACTGCAGGGACGCATGGAAGTAGTAGACGATCTGGGCCATGATCCGCGCCCAGTTGATCGAGTTCACCGCCACCAGGCGCGTGCCCTTGAGGAAGCTCTGGTCGGCGAAGCTGGCCTTGACCATTTCCTGGCAGTCATCGAAGTTGCCTTCGATGGCGATGTTGTGGATGTTCTCGCCGAAGATCGTGGTCATCTGCCGACGCTGCACTTCCGACACGCGGTTGTGCGGGTGCAGGATGAAGATGTCGACGTTTTCGCAGTGCTTGCAGCCTTCGATCGCCGCCGAGCCGGTATCACCGGAAGTAGCGCCGATGATCACCACGCGCTCACCGCGTTTTTCCAGCACGTAGTCCAGCAGGCGACCCAGCAGTTGCAGGGCGAAATCCTTGAACGCCAGGGTTGGGCCGTGGAACAGCTCCAGGACCCATTCGTTGCCGTTCAGTTGACGCAACGGGGCGATGGCGCTGTGGGAAAACACGCCGTAGGTTTCTTCCAGGATCTTCTTGAAATCCGCATCCGGGATGCTGCCGGTGACGAACGGGCGCATGACCCGGAACGCCAGCTCGTGGTACGGCAGGCCGGCCCACGAAGCGATTTCTTCCTGGGTGAAGCGTGGCAGGTTTTCCGGCACGTACAGGCCGCCGTCAGTGGCCAGACCGGCCAGCAGAACGTCTTCGAAATTCAGGGCCGGTGCCTGGCCGCGGGTGCTGATATAACGCATGACTGGCTCCTCTAGAGCATGCTTGAACAAGGGCCGCCGAACGCGTGGGGCCCTTGCCGCAAAACGATTAGTTCAGGTGTTCGACGCGAATCCGCACCACCGGCCCAACCACGCCCTGCAACGCTTCAAGCGCGGCGATGGCGTCGTTGATGTGCTGCTCCAGCACACGGTGAGTCAGCAGGATCATGGGCACCAGGCCGTCTTGTTCTTCGACTTCCTTCTGCATGATCGATTCAATGTTGATGCCGCGCTCCGACAGGATGCTGGCCACCTGAGCGAGCACGCCCGGATGATCCTTGGCCTGGATGCGCAGGTAGTAGGCACTTTCGCAGGCTTCGATCGGCAGGATCGGGTGGGCCGACAGCGAGTCCGGCTGGAAGGCCAGGTGCGGTACGCGGTTTTCCGGGTCGCTGGTCATGGCACGCACCACGTCCACCAGGTCGGCGATCACAGACGAAGCGGTCGGCTCCATGCCGGCGCCGGCGCCGTAGAACAGGGTGGAACCGGCAGCGTCACCGTTGACCATCACGGCGTTCATCACGCCATTGACGTTGGCGATCAGGCGGTCGGCCGGGATCAGTGTCGGGTGCACACGCAGCTCGATACCGGCCGGGGTGCTGCGCGCCACACCGAGGTGCTTGATGCGGTAGCCCAGGGCTTCGGCGTAGTTCACGTCGGCGGTGGTCAGCTTGGTGATGCCTTCGGTGTAGGCCTTGTCGAACTGCAGCGGGATACCAAAGGCGATGGACGCCAGGATGGTCAGCTTGTGGGCAGCGTCGATGCCTTCCACGTCGAAGGTCGGATCGGCTTCGGCGTAACCCAGGGCCTGGGCTTCGGCCAGCACGTCTTCGAAGGTACGGCCCTTCTCGCGCATTTCGGTGAGGATGAAGTTACCGGTGCCGTTGATGATGCCGGCCACCCAGTTGATACGGTTGGCGGACAGGCCTTCACGGATCGCCTTGATCACCGGGATGCCACCGGCCACGGCGGCTTCGAACGCCACGATCACGCCCTTCTCGCGGGCCTTGGCGAAGATTTCGTTACCGTGCACGGCAATCAGCGCCTTGTTGGCAGTGACCACATGCTTGCCGTTTTCGATGGCCTTGAGCACCAGCTCGCGGGCCACGGTGTAGCCGCCTACCAGCTCGATGACGATATCGATTTCAGGGTTGGTGGCGACTTCGAAGACATCGTTGGTAATCGCAATACCGGTCGTTTGGAACTGAGGCTTTGGCGTACGCGTGGCAATTTGTGCCACTTCAATCCCACGCCCTGCACGGCGGGAAATTTCTTCAGCGTTACGCTGAAGTACGTTGAAGGTGCCGCCACCGACGGTCCCTAACCCACAGATGCCTACTTTGACCGGTTTCACTGAAGAACTCCCCATGAAACGGCCGACTCAAGGTCGGCCGTGAAAACAGCCGCACAACTGCGGCTCTCTATTAATGACCCGCCGAACTGTCGGCGGATCATGATCGTCAAGGCTCGACGATAATGCTTACTTTGCGTTCAGTGCCAGTTTGGCAACTTGCGGCGCAGGCTGGTAGCCCGGAATCACCTGGCCGTCAGCCAAAACGATGGCCGGCGTACCGTTCACACCAATCGACTGGCCGAGGGCGAACTGCTTGGAAACCGGGTTGGCGCACTTGGCGGCCTTGATTTCCTTGCCATCGACCATCTTGTCCATGGCCGCTTTCTTGTCGGCCGAACACCAGACGGCTTGCAACTGCTCGTCACCCGGCGAACCCAGGCCCTGGCGCGGGAACGCCACGTAGCGCACTTCAACGCCGAGCTTGTTCAGCTCAGGCACTTCGGCATGCAGCTTGTGGCAGTACGGGCAGGTGGTGTCGGTGAACACGGTGATGTGGGTCTTGGTTTCGCCGATGGCCGGGTAAACCACGGTTTCAGCCACCGGAATACCGTTGATCAGCTTGGACACGCCCAGGCGCTCGGCTTTCTCGGTGAGGTTCACCGGCTTGCCGTCTTTGAGCTGGAACAGGTAGCCCTGGACGATGTACTGGCCATCGGCACTGGCGTACAGCACGCGGCTGCCCTTGAGCTTGACTTCGTACAGGCCGGCCATCGGGCTGGCGTTGATGCTTTCAATCGGGGTGTCGAGCTGGAGGGCTTCCAGGCTCTTGCGGATTGTCTTCTCTGCGGCGTCGTCGGCGACGGCAAAGGTTGAGACCAACGCAATGGCTGCGATGGCAAAAATCTGGGTCAAGCGCATGGGAACTCCTGAAGGCAGATGCAGGGACGGGAGCAGGAACACCGATCTTCAAACACGGGTTTGGGCCGTCCCCTTTGCGAACCGGCAAAGCCTACCACAGTTGGGCCGCAGGGCAGCCAGTCGCGGGGAAATTGGGCTTTTTCCGAAGTGTTTTTCATCCACGGGGATGGTGCTTGGCGTGCATCTCCTGCAAACGTGCCCGCGCCACGTGGGTGTAGATCTGGGTGGTGGATAAGTCGCTGTGGCCCAGGAGCATTTGAACCACGCGCAAATCCGCGCCGTGGTTGAGCAAATGCGTGGCGAACGCGTGACGCAGGGTGTGGGGCGACAGCGACTTGCCGATGCCGGCAACCTTGGCCTGGTGCTTGATGCGATGCCAGAAGGTCTGGCGGGTCATCTGTTCGCCGCGCTGGCTGGGAAACAGCACATCGCTGGGCCGACCGTTGAGCAACTCGGCTCGGGCGTCGCGCATGTAGCGTTCGATCCACACGATCGCCTCTTCACCCATGGGCACCAGGCGCTCCTTGCTGCCCTTGCCCATTACGCGCAATACACCCTGGCGCAGGTTGACCTGTTCCAGGGTCAGGCTGATCAGCTCGGTGACGCGCAGGCCGCAGGCATACAGCACTTCCAGCATGGCACGGTCGCGCTGGCCGATGGCTTCGCTCAGGTCGGGGGCTGCGAGCAGGGCTTCGACGTCGGCTTCCGACAGGGATTTGGGCAGTGGCCGGCCCAACTGTGGCATGTCGATTTGCAGGGTTGGGTCGACAGCGATCAGCTTTTCCCGCAGCAGGTAGCGATAGAAGCCACGCACGCCTGAGAGAAAACGCGCAGTAGAGCGAGGCTTGTAGTTTTGCTCCAGACGCCAGGCCAGGTGGTCGAGAATCAGCTCGCGACCGGCGTCGAGCAGCTCGAGGTTTTTCTCCTGCAGCCAGCCATTGAACAACGCGAGGTCGCTGCGGTAAGCCTGGCGGGTGTTGTCCGACAGGCCTTTTTCCAGCCAGAGGGCGTCGAGGAAGCGATCTATCTGCGGGTGGTCGATGGCGGACATGAGGGCTCAAGCAGGGAAAATGGCGATGTCGGGTAGATCCTATCGCAGCACGGGCCGCTACACATCAATGAAAGCGGGCAAATAATCTGTGGCAAGGGAGCTTGCTCCCGCTGGGGCGCGAAGCGGCCCTGATTGACCATTGAGGTCCAACAGAGAGACTTCTATTGCCGGTTTCAGGGCCGCTGCGCAGCCCAACGGGAGCAAGCTCCCTCGCCACAAAAGCGGAAAACGGCTTTAAGGTCAGTGCAACGCTGAATTTCTTCGAGGCGGGGAGTCATGAATAGATACCGGGGAAATGGACAAATTTCAGGCAACAAAAAAGCAGCCCGTAGGCTGCTTTTTTCTGCATCGGGAAGCTGGACTTAAGCCAGTTTTTCCTTGATGCGAGCTGCTTTACCGGACAGGTCACGCAGGTAGTACAGCTTGGCTTTACGTACGTCACCGCGACGTTTAACGGCCATGCTGTCGATTTGCGGGCTGTAGGTCTGGAAAGTACGCTCTACGCCAACACCGTTGGAGATTTTACGAACAGTGAAAGCACTGTTCACACCACGGTTACGCTTGGCAATTACCACGCCTTCGAACGCTTGCAGACGCGAACGGTCGCCTTCCTTCACTTTCACCTGAACGACAATGGTGTCGCCCGGGGCAAAGGTAGGGATCTCTTTGGTCATCTGCTCTGCTTCGAGTGCAAGGATGATTTTGTTAGTCATGCTGTGCTCCTAAGGTAAGTCGTCGGACCTACCATCGATACGTTGTTAACTATCGTCCCGCCCGAGGATGTATTCCTCGAGCAGCTTCTTCTCTTCTCCAGAAAGCGAGCGGCTTTCCAGAAGATCGGCGCGTCGTTCATAGGTCCGCCCGAGGGACTGCTGTAAACGCCAACGCCGGATGTGTGCGTGATTGCCACTTAGCAATACGTCGGGAACACGCTGATCCGCATACACCTCCGGTCGGGTGTAGTGCGGGCAATCCAGCAAACCATCCGTGAAGGAATCTTCCTCCGCGGAGTCCGCATGCCCTAAAGCTCCAGGCAGCAGTCGTGTAACCGCATCTATCAGGACCATCGCCGGCAGCTCGCCGCCAGACAGGACATAGTCCCCAATCGACCACTCTTCATCGACATGAGCATCAATAAAACGCTCGTCAATGCCTTCATAGCGACCGGCAATCAGGATTAATGCTTCCAGATTCGCCAACTCGCGTACCGCCGACTGATTCAGCTGACGGCCTTGAGGGGACAGGTAAATTACCTTCGCCTTCTCCCCGGCGGCTGCCTTGGCCTGAACCAACGCATCTTCCAGGGGCTTGATCTTCATCACCATGCCCGGGCCACCGCCAAATGGGCGATCGTCCACAGTGTGATGTCGATCCGTCGTGTAGTCTCGCGGGTTCCAACAGGTGAGCTGCAAGAGCCCCTGTTTCACCGCCCGACTGGTGATGCCGTACTCGCTGATGGCGGAAAACATCTCGGGAAACAAACTGATCACTTCAACGCGCAGGTTAGCCACGTTAGAAGTCCGCGTCCCATTCCACCTTCATCTCGCCCGCTGCCAGGTCGACGGCCAACACGCATTGCTCGGTATAGGGCAACAGGCGTTCGCGATCATCCAGGCTGCCAGCGTAAGGCTTGACCACCATTACATCATTGGCGCCGGTTTCCAGAAGATGATCGATTTTCCCGAGCAATTGCCCGAGTTGATCAATAACCTTCAGACCTTCCAGCTGGTACCAGTAGTACTCGCCGTCGGTCAATTCAGGGAACAGGTTGCGCGGCACGCAGATCTCATAACCGGCCAGAAGACGAGCTTCTTCACGATCATCAAGACCCTTGAGCTTTGCGACCAGGAACTTGTCGCTCCCGCGTCCACTGACCAGCTCTACCTGTTTCACACTACCTTCGCGCTTGAGCGTCCAGGTCTTGTACTGCAACAGGTTTTCAGTCGGATCAGTAAAGGAATACACCTTCACTTCGCCGCGAACGCCATGAACAGAATAAATCTTGCCGATAACGATCAAATCATCAGCTACCGCTGGCGTCGCGTTCATATTGCTCAGGCCGCAGCCTTAGATGCATCCTTCAACAACTGAGCAACGCGCTCAGAAGGTTGTGCACCAACGCTCAGCCAGTAGGCTACGCGCTCTTGGTTCACGGACAGACGGACTTCTTGACCACGAGCGATCGGGTTGAAGAAGCCAACTTGTTCCTTGTGAGAGCCGTCACGTGGGTTGCGGCTGTCAGTTACGGTCAAGTGGTAAAACGGGCGCTTTTTGGAGCCGCCAAGGGCAAGACGGATTGTTAGCATGTGAACATCGTTCCTGTAGTCGGTGCTGCAAATCTAAATGCACAGCGGGCATAGGTGCCCGAAAGGCCGCATATTCTAAGGAATATCCGGACTTTTGCAAATGTCTTTTTCTGGCGCCTATCAGCGTGCCATTCAGATCTGCTATAGAGCCGTCGGTTAAAACGGCAAGTCAGCTCCCGCCAATGGCGGGTTTGCTGGAGATCCCGCATCCCTGCGGGTCGGAGCAGAAGCGAACTTCTGCTCGAATTCTTTACATTTTCGGCATGCCGCCGCCGGGCAACATACCGCCCATGCCGCGCATCATCTTGGCCATCCCGCCTTTTGCGGAGAATTTCTTCATCATCTTCTGCATCTGCTTGTGCTGCTTGATCAAGCGACCGATGTCCTGCACCTGGGTGCCGGAACCCATGGCGATCCGACGTTTGCGCGAACCGCTGATCAGCTCAGGGTCGCGGCGCTCGGCCGGGGTCATGGAATTGATGATGGCTTCCATCTGCTTGAATTGCTTCTCTGCCGCGCCCTGGGCATTGCCCATTTGCGCCAGGTTCACGCCGCCGATGTTCGGCAGCTTGTCCATCAGGCCGCCGAGGCCGCCCATGTTCTTCATCTGTTGCAGCTGGTCGCGGAAGTCTTCGAGGTCGAAGCCCTTGCCCTTCTTCAGCTTTTTAGCCAGCTTGTCGGCCTTGTCCTTGTCGAGGGTCGCTTCCGCTTGCTCGATCAGGCTGAGCACGTCGCCCATGCCGAGGATACGCGAGGCGATCCGCTCAGGGTGGAACGGCTCGAGCGCTTCGCTCTTCTCGCCCATACCGATGAACTTGATCGGCTTGCCGGTAATGGCGCGTACCGACAAGGCGGCACCGCCACGGGCATCGCCGTCGACCTTGGTCAGGATCACACCGGTCAGCGGCAGCGCATCACCAAAGGCCTTGGCGGTATTGGCCGCATCCTGGCCGGTCATGGCGTCGACCACGAACAGGGTTTCTACCGGGTTGATCGCGGCATGCAGCGCCTTGATCTCGCCCATCATCTCTTCGTCGATGTGCAGGCGACCGGCGGTATCGACGATGACCACGTCGATGAATTTCAGCTTGGCTTCTTTAATAGCCGCCTGGGCGATATCGACCGGCTTCTGGCTCAGGTCGGACGGGAAGAAGGTCACGCCCACTTCGCCCGCAAGCATTTCCAGCTGTTTAATAGCCGCCGGACGGTAAACGTCGGCAGACACCACCATCACCGACTTTTTCTTGCGCTCTTTAAGGAAGCGCGCCAGTTTGCCGGTGGTGGTGGTCTTGCCCGCACCTTGCAGACCGGCCATCAGCACAACGGCTGGCGGCACGGCGCTGAGGTTCAAATCTTCGTTGGCCGCGCCCATCAGGCTTTCGAGTTCGGCCTGGACGATCTTCACAAAGGCCTGGCCCGGCGTCAGGCTGCGGGACACTTCGGTGCCGACAGCGCGCTCTTTGACCGAGTTGACGAAGTCCTTCACCACCGGCAAGGCGACGTCGGCTTCCAGCAACGCCATGCGCACTTCACGCAGGGTGTCTTTAATATTGTCCTCGGTCAGCTTGGCCTTGCCGGTGACATGGCGCAGCGTCTGCGAGAGACGGTCAGTCAGATTTTCAAACATGCGCGATCCTTTCAGGCCCTATTCATCGAAATGCATTGTTAGACCGAGGTAATGGCGGCCCAGGCTGTGGTAAATCGCTATTAAAAACAGCGCTCGGCGAGCCTGCGGCGTGGGCAGGTCGCGGATTATAGCGAAGACTGTCGCCATGCACACCCGCTGTCTGGCCTGAGAGTCTTTCGTGTTACGCAGGTGTATGCCAAACTCAGCGCCTTTCGGGCCTGCTTAACAGGATTTATGCTCCCTTTGTCACCCAGTTTGCTACCCAGCCTCGCCGCCGCCATCTTGTATGCCGCTGCGACCCTCTATCAGGGCACTCGTCTGGCCCAAGGCGCCAAGGCCGACAAACGCCTGCTGGTAGGCCTTGGCGTCCTCGCCCTGCTGGCTCACGCCGCCAGCCTGTTCACGCACTTGATGACGCCGGTCGGCCTGGGCCTGGATTTCTTCAGCGCTGCCAGCCTGATTGCCGCCGCGGTGATCGCGCTGACCCTGATGGCCTGCTACCGGATCCCGGTGGAGAACCTGCTGGTGCTGTTGTTCCCGCTCGGGATGCTGACGGTGCTGCTGGCGCAATTCACACCGACCGGCACCGTGCAGGTCATTGATGAAGAGCCGGGCATCCTCGCCCACATCCTGCTGTCGATCCTCGCCTACGGCATGTTCACCATCGCGGTGTTCCAGGCCTTGCTGCTGCTGTTGCAAGACCACCAGCTCAAGCACAAGCACCCGTCGGGGCTGATCAAGAACTTCCCGCCGCTGCAAACCATGGAAAGCCTGCTGTTCGGCTTCCTCTGGGCCGGCTGGACGCTGCTGTCGCTGTCGCTGATCTCCGGCTGGCTGTTCGTCGAGAACCTGTTTGCCCAGCACCTTGTGCATAAAACCCTGCTGGCCTGCCTGGCCTGGGTGGTGTTCAGCGTGCTGCTGTGGGGCCGCAACCGTCTCGGCTGGCGCGGGCACAAGGCGATCCGCTGGACCCTGGCCGGTTTCTGCCTGCTGATGCTGGCCTATTTCGGCAGCAAGCTGGTTCGCGAATACATCCTGCATATCTGACGGGCAGCCGACATGGACAACTTGCCCTTGGGGCCGATGCTTGCGGTAGTAGCCTTGCTGGTTTTATGGTCGGCGCTGTTTACCGCCATCGAAGCCGCCCAGCAACATTTGCTGGCCCTGCGCCCCGGCACCCGCCAGGGTGACAAAGCCGCCGCCCGCCTGAACTTCCCGCGCAACAGCCTGATCCTCTGCAACACCCTGTGCCGCGCCGTGGTGGTGATTCTCTGCACCCTGCTGGCGATCTACGCCTGGGCGCAAAACGGCCCGTGGCTCGGCTGGGTGATCTCCAGCGCAGTGCTGCTGGTGCTGGCCGACTATCTGCCGCGTGCCCTGGCCACTCGCCACCCGCAAACCATCCTTGGCTTCGGCAATACCTTGCTGAGCGTGCCGCTGAAAATCCTTTATCCGCTGGCCTGGCTGCTCAACGGTGTCAGCCTGTTGCTACTGCGCCCGTTCACCCGCAAGCCCGGGCTGGTCAAGAAGAGCGACGAGCCGCAGCCGGACCAGGACGACGAGCCGGAAGCCGAAATCCCCAACACCCGCGCGCCGGGCATGCCGGGCATCCACGCCCTGGACAACATCACCGTCAACGACATCCTGGTGCCCCGCAGCGAAGTGGACGGCATCAACCTGGATGACCCGGTAGAGGAAATCATCGAGCAACTGCGGGTTTCCACCCGAACCCGGCTGCCGGTGTTCCACAGCGACATCAACCAGGTCGAGGCGGTGCTCAACACGCGGCAGATCCGCCACCTGCTGCCGGACGCCAGCCTGACCAAGGAAGCCCTGCTGGAGGCCTGTCACGAGCCCTACTTCGTCCCGGAAAGCACGCCGTTGCAACTGCAATTGCTGAACTTCCACAAGCAACAGCGCCGCCTCGGCATGGTGGTTGATGAATACGGCGAAGTGCTGGGCATTGTGACCCTGGAAGACATTCTTGAAGAAATCGTCGGTGAGTTCGAAAACGAGCAGCACCTCGACAACCCGCACATCCAGCCCCAACTGGATGGCCGCTACGTGATCGACGGCGCCGCCTCGATCCGTGACTTGAACAAAACCCTCGGCTGGCACCTGCCCAGCGACGGCCCCAAGACCCTCAACGGCCTGGTGACCGAAGCACTGGAGACCATTCCGGATTGCGCCGTGTGCCTGAAAATCGGCCGCTATCGCCTGGAAATCCTCGAGACCGAGGACAACCGCGTCGCCAAGGTGTTGATCTGGCACACCAGCACGGTGCCGGTTGCCGCTTAAGCCCCTTGTTGGATCCGCAAACCCCTTCCTATAATCGGGCGGCTTACCCAAGCCCCGCCCGACCGCGTGCTACCCGCACTGAGCGCGTCCAGGCAGCGTTTTACCGTGTCTGACCGGTGTTTGCTCCCATCCCGAGCCGCCCCGCGCACAACCCTGATCCATGGGTGTTCGACCAATAATAATCCGCGTCCAAACGCGCAATGACCGTCAGGGATACCTCAATGAGCACCACCTATAACGAGACGGCGACCGCCGCCCCGACCAACTCGACGGCCCGGGTCGCCACCGCGAGCATCATCGGCACCGCCATCGAGTTCTACGACTTCTATATCTACGCAACTGCCGCCGCGCTGGTGATCGGCCCGGTGTTCTTCCCGCAAACCTCCGGCACGGCGCAGATGCTCGCCTCGTTCCTGACCTTCGGTATCGCGTTTATCGCGCGACCACTGGGCTCGGCGCTGTTCGGCCACTTTGGTGACCGGATTGGCCGCAAGTCGACACTGGTGGCTTCCCTGCTGCTGATGGGCGTGTGCACCACGCTGATCGGCTTGCTGCCCGGTTATGACAGCATCGGGGCCTGGGCACCGATCCTGCTCTGCGTACTGCGCTTCGGCCAGGGCCTCGGGCTTGGCGGCGAATGGGGCGGCGCGGCGTTGCTGGCCACCGAGAACGCCCCGAAGGGCAAACGCGCCTGGTTCGGCATGTTCCCGCAGTTGGGCCCGTCGATTGGCTTTCTGGCGGCCAACGGGCTGTTCCTGATCCTGGCCATGAGCCTGAGCGACGAACAGTTCCGCAGCTGGGGCTGGCGCATTCCGTTCATCCTCAGCGCAGCGCTGGTGATGGTGGGCCTGTACGCGCGGCTCAAACTGCACGAAACGCCAGTATTCGCGAACGCCGTGGCCAAGGAAGCGCCGGTGAAGGTGCCGCTGGTGGAACTGTTCAGCCAGCATTGGCTGCCAGTACTGCTGGGTGCAGCCTCGATGGTGGTGTGTTATGCGCTGTTCTATATCACCACCGCGTTTTCCCTGAGCTACGGCGTGTCTACGCTGGGTTACAGCCGTGAAACCTTCCTCGGGCTGTTGTGCTTCGCGGTGCTGTTCATGGGCGCGGCGACGCCGCTGGCGGCGTGGGCCAGCGACCGTTACGGGCGTAAGCCGGTGCTGATTGTCGGTGCGATCCTGACCATCCTTTCCGGCTTCACCATGGAGCCGTTGCTGACCCACGGTTCAACCTGGGCCGTGGCACTGTTCCTGGCGCTGGAGCTGTTCCTGATGGGCGTGACGTTTGCCCCGATGGGCGCGATGTTGCCGGAACTGTTCCCGACCCGCGTGCGTTATACCGGTGCTTCGGCGGCGTATAACCTGGGTGGGATCGTGGGTGCGTCGGCGGCACCGTTCTTCGCGACCAAGCTGGTGGCGATGGGCGGTTTGAGTTATGTCGGCGGGTATGTGTCGGCGGCAGCGGTGATCAGCTTGATTGCTGTGTTGTGCCTGAAAGAGACGCGCAATAACGATTTGAACAAGGTCGCCTGATAAACCGCCTTCGGGAGCAAGCCCCCTCCCACATTTTGATTTGCGAATACATTCAAATGTGGGAGCGGGCTTGCTCGCGATGGGCGCGACTCGGTTACAGCTCTACAACAACAGCCTTCGAAGCACGAGTGGCTTTAGCCCGCGCTGCCTCAATCGACTCATCCCGCGCCAGTGCCACGCCCATACGGCGCTGGCCATTCACTTCCGGCTTGCCGAACAGACGCAACGCCGTATCCGGCTCGCTCAAGGCTGCACCCAGGTTGGAAAACGCCGTCTGGGTCGACTTGCCTTCCACCAGGATCACTGCCGAAGCCGAAGGCCCGAACTGACGGATCAACGGGATCGGCAGGCCGAGAATTGCCCGCGCATGCAGGGCGAACTGCGACAAGTCCTGGGAAATCAGGGTCACCAGGCCAGTGTCATGGGGGCGCGGCGACACTTCGCTGAACCACACCTGATCGCCTTTGATAAACAGCTCGACGCCAAACAGACCACGACCACCCAACGCTTCGGTTACCGCCTTGGCAACGCGCTCGGACTCTGCCAGTGCAATCGGGCTCATGGCCTGTGGCTGCCAGGATTCCTGATAGTCGCCCTTCTCCTGACGGTGACCGACAGGCGCACAGAAGGTAGTGCCGCCAATGTGGCGCACGGTCAGCAAGGTGATTTCGTAGTCGAAGTCGATAAAGCCTTCGATGATCACGCGGCCCTTGCCGGCACGCCCGCCTTCCTGGGCGTAATCCCAGGCCTTCTGCACGTCATCGGCGCTGCGCAGCAGGCTCTGGCCCTTGCCCGACGAACTCATCACCGGCTTGACCACACACGGGAAGCCCAGGTCGGTGACGGCCTTGCTGTAGTCCTCGAAGGTGTCGGCGAAGTGGTACGGCGAGGTCGGCAGGTCCAGCTCTTCGGCGGCCAGGCGACGGATGCCTTCGCGGTTCATGGTCAGCAACGTCGCGCGGGCGGTCGGGATCACGGTGAAGCCTTCGGCTTCCAGCTCCACGAGGGTGGCGGTGGCGATCGCTTCGATTTCCGGCACGATGAAGTGCGGCTTTTCGGCTTCGATCACGGCACGCAGCGCGGCACCGTCGAGCATGTTGATCACGTGGCTGCGGTGGGCAACCTGCATGGCCGGCGCGTTGGCGTAGCGATCCACGGCAATCACTTCAACGCCCAGGCGTTGCAGTTCGATTACCACTTCCTTGCCCAGCTCACCGCAGCCACACAGCATTACGCGGGTCGCGGTTGGCGACAATGGAGTTCCGATTCGGGTCATCTCAGGTCCTCAGGGGAGCGGATCGTGGGGAGAAAGGCCGGCATTTTACATGAACTGTAAGGATTGGCTTCAGTTGGAGACGCGCTGCCGGCGCAAACGCCAGGCCATGGCCAGCCACACCACGGTAACGCCGGCGAATTTCGACACCAGGGCAGTGCCGGCGACCGCGGGCGTCAAGGCGCCGATCAGGCCGAAAAAGATGAAGGTATCGAGGGGGATACTCAGCGCCGAACTTATCCACAGGCGGTCGTGGAGTGGGCGCTTGGTGATGCTGAACACCAGCCAGTCAATGCATTCGGACACCGCGAACGCCGTGGCGCTGGCCAGGGCGATGGACGGATCGGAGGTGATATAGGACAGCACCAGCGCCGCCAGCATGGCGATGATCGCGCCATGGCCGAAACGGGTTTGCACCATGTCCCGCAGGACAAATACCAGACCGCCCCAGGCAGACCAGATCACATCCAGGTGCGGAGCGGTAGAAAAGGCGAAGTTGATCAGCACGACGCTGCTGATGTAGGCAATCAGGAAGAACATGGGGCGAGGGACCTGTGAACAAGGGGCACAGGGTACTTCACATTTGGAA
>NZ_JBSVWQ010000060.1:0-32347 GCF_054071215.1 Pseudomonas sp. SDO5522_S412
TTACTTTTTTAGGCGTTTGTAAAAAAGTGACCCGCTGTAAGAGCGGAACCATAAGTGGCCGTTACCGCAGCAACGGATATGTACACCCCACCCCACCCCACCTCACCCCAACTACCATCACCGCTCCACGGGCACCGAAAGCCCCGAATTCCCAAGCGCATGACTACGCGCATCAAAAAACCGCAACTCCACCTCCATCCCCTCAAACAACTCCGCAAAACGCCGCTTCTGCTGCTGGATAAACCCTGCACTGCGGCCAAACACCGAAATCGCCAACGTGCTGATCTTCGCCTGTCGAATCGCCTGCACCAGATGCACATCCTGCGCGCCGAGGTGATGCCCAAAGATGCATAGCCCACCTTCATGGCCCAACAACTGCTCATAACAGAACGACAAATAGTCAGAACTGCGAATGGTCTTCAGCTTCTCCTCAACCTTGCCCTCGCTGACAAACAACGGCACATCATCCAGCGTCTTGATCGTGTTGTTGATCGCAAAACTGCTGAGCAACGTGCTGTCAGTGGTCGGCAATTTACGCGCCGTACCATCAAGGTTACGCACCAGGTGCAGGCCACCATGCAGATACAAAATGCGCGTGATGTCGCAGGCAGTATTGCGCAGGTCAAAGCTCGCATCCGCACTGCGAAACAGATCATCGATGCCCGGCGCATGCAGGATCGCCCAGTAGTTGAGCAGGTCGTAATTGCTGGTGAACACCGTCGGGTAACTCGCCAGCTCCTGATGGAGGGTCGCCAGTGTCGACGGCTTCACCAGGCGCCACGGAATATGCACGCTGTGGATCGTATTGATCAGCGCTTCCTTGATCGCGTAATAGCGATTACGCGGCGCAGCCGAGCTGACCGCCAGGGCCTTGTTGACCCGGCTGGTGGTTTTCAGTGCACCCAGCACCTGCTCGAAGCTGCGGGTCTGCATCGCGTCAAACACGCTGAGTTCGGACTGGCTCAGGGGTTTTTCTTCCACGGTGCGGGCGTTTTCGAACAGTGAGTCGTAGGCAAAATCTTCCCACACTGCGCGGCTGGCGCCGTTGCCGATCAGGATCCCGCTGATGGCGGTACTGCTGCGCAAGGCGTTCCAGTCTTCTAGGTGGGCATCAAAATCCTGGGAATCCTTCATTGCGGCGGGTCTACTCGAAATCGGCTGGGCGGTGACTTTATCACGAGCGGGCGTTGATCCTGGTCAAGATGCCGCAGGCAATCGAGGTCGATGCTGTAGGCATAACGACTTTAAAGGATTAGCCACCATGAGCAGCACCTTCTTCATTCCCGCCGTCAACATCATGGGCCTCGACTGCCTCGACGAAGCCATGACCGCGATTCGCAACTACGGTTTTCGCAAGGCGCTGATCGTCACTGACGCCGGGATGGCCAAGGCAGGTGTGGCCAGCATGATCGCCGAGAAGCTTGCGATGCAAGACATCGACTCGGTGATCTATGACGGCGCCAAGCCCAACCCGAACGTCGAGAACGTCGAAAAAGGCCTGGCGCTGCTGCAACAGAGTGCCTGTGATTTCGTGGTGTCACTGGGCGGTGGCTCACCCCATGACTGTGCCAAGGGCATTGCCCTGTGTGCGACCAACGGCGGGCACATCGGCGACTACGAAGGCGTCGATCAGTCGGCCAAACCGCAACTGCCGCTGGTGGCCATCAACACCACCGCCGGCACGGCCAGCGAAATGACCCGCTTCTGCATCATCACCGACGAAACCCGCCACGTGAAAATGGCCATCGTCGACCGCAACGTCACGCCGCTGCTGTCGGTCAACGACCCGGCGCTGATGGTCGGCATGCCCAAGGGCCTGACTGCCGCCACCGGCATGGACGCGCTCACCCACGCAATCGAAGCCTACGTGTCCACCGCCGCCAACCCGATCACCGATGCCTGCGCGATCAAGGCCATCGAGCTGATCAGCGCCAACCTGCGGATTGCGGTGCGCGACGGTAAAGACCTGGCCGCCCGGGAGAACATGGCCTACGCGCAGTTCCTTGCCGGCATGGCCTTCAACAACGCGTCCCTGGGGTTCGTGCACGCCATGGCGCACCAGTTGGGCGGGCTGTATGACTTGCCCCACGGCGTGTGCAATGCGGTGCTGTTGCCCCATGTGCAAAGCTTCAACGCCAGCGTCAGCGCCGAGCGCCTGAGCCATGTGGCACGGGCCCTTGGCGCAGATATCAAGGGTACGTCGGTGGAAGAGGGCGCCCAGGCGGCCATCGCGGCGATTCGCAGCCTGTCCCAGGATGTGGAAATTCCTGCCGGGCTACGGGAGTTGGGCGCCAAGTTGCAGGACATCCCGCTGCTGGCGTCCAACGCCCTGAAGGACGCCTGCGGCCTGACCAACCCACGGCGGGCGGATCAGCGTCAGATTGAAGAGATCTTCCGCAGCGCGTTCTGATCAGTCCTGGCCATGGCGACGCACAGCAGTGCGCCGCCCGCCAGCGCCACGCATAACACCGCCAACGGCCAGGCCTGCTGACTCGCCAGCAGGCTGGCCACGCCACCGATCGCCGCAGCCATCAACTGATGCATAAAGCCGCTCAAGGCCATGGCGTAGGAGCCGCTCACCGGTGATTCATCATTGGCCAGCGACAGGCTGATGGGATAACTCATCGATTGGCCGAACACCGCCAGGCAATACGGCAGCCACAGCAGGATCGCCAGCCCATTGGCAAACAGGCTGCCCAGCAACATCGTCGCGCTGCCGCACATCACCAACGCCACGCCCCAACTCATCATCGACAGGCGCCCGGTGCGGGCGACGAGGCGATTGACCATCAACGCCCCCGCCAGATACGCCCCGCTGATTGGCCAGCCGAGCCAGCCATATTGCGCCGCGCTCCACTCGAAATGGCCCTGCAAAATCAACGGTGCGCAGGTGTTGAACGCGATGATCACCCCGTAACCCAAACCGCCCGCCAACGCAGGCCGCAGGAACGCCGGATGACGCAGGATCGTGCCGTAGATGCGCCAGGCCGAGACGTGTCCAGAGGCTTTTTCCAATCTTGGGAACACCACCCGTTGCAGCGCAATCATCAAGCCGACAGCCGAGACCGCCAGCCCATAAAAGATCGCCTCCCAACCAAACGCCACTTGCAACAGCGAGCCCACAAACTGCCCGATGCCCAGGGCGATCACGAACGTCATGCCCAGCCACGACAAACCTTTGGCCAACAGGGCACCGCTGAAGCTGTCACGAACCAGCACCCGCGCCATCACCGACACACCGCCCGCACCGAGGCCTTGAACCAGGCGCAGGCCGAGGAACGATTCGAGGCTGTAGGCGGACGGAATCGCCGCACTGGCCAGCGCATACAACGCCAACGCTGCCAGCAACACCGGCTTTCTACCCAGGCGCTCACCGAGGCTGCCCCAGAGCAGCATCGGCAACGCCATGCCGATCAAGTACACCGCCAGGGCCAGTGCCACCTGGTCCTCTGCAGCGGTCAATGACAAGGCAATCGCCGGCACGGCGGGCAGATAACTGCTGATGCCAACCTGGGACAAAAAGGCCGCGCTGCAGGCAATGGTGAGGGTCGTGGTGCTTTTCAAGGGGCAAAAGATCCTGTTGAGCAGTAAGCTGCAAGCCGCAAGCTACAAGTTGCCAGTGGGTTTGTCTCTACCTTGCAGCATGAAGCTAACCGCTTGTCGCTTAGGAACCAACCTTATGAGAGTTCTATTATTCGGCGCCACCGGCATGGTCGGCCAAGGCGTGTTGCGCGAGTGCCTGCTGGCCAGTGACGTGCAGGAAGTCGTCGCCGTCGGCCGTACCGCGCTGACCCAGGAACACGGCAAGCTGCATCAAGTGCTGCATGCCGACATGTTTGATTTCCAGCCCCTGGAGCATCTGCTGCAAGGTTTTGACGCCTGCTTCTTTTGCCTGGGCGTGTCCTCGGTGGGCATGGATGAAGCCAAGTACACCCATTTGAGCTACGACTTGACGCTGGTGGCCGCCAGCACCCTGGCGCGGCTCAACCCGCAGATGACCTTTATCTACGTGTCCGGCGCCGGGACTGACAGCAGCGAAACCGGCAAAACCATGTGGGCACGGATCAAGGGCAAGACCGAGAATGCGTTGCTGCGCCTGCCGTTCAAGGCGGTGTACCTGTTCCGTCCCGGGGTGATCCAGCCGTTGCACGGCGTGCGCTCGAAAACTCCGCTCTACCAGTCCATCTACACCGTGGTCGGCCCGTTGTTGTCGCTGCTGCGCCATGTGCGACCGGCCTGGGTGGTGAGCACGGAAACCGTTGGCCGCGCAATGCTCTCGGCCGTCCGGCACGGTGCACCTCTGCCGGTGGTGGAGCAGGCCGATATCAATCGCCTGGCCACCGAGCGCGCCTAGATGCTGCACAAAAGCCTGGTTCGCCGCCTTGACCTGATCACCCTGCAATTGTTTGTGGCAGTGCATGAGGAAGGTACGCTGACCCGCGCCGCCGCCCGTGAAGCTATCGCGGTCTCGGCGGCCAGCAAGCGCTTGATGGAGCTGGAGCAGGTGCTGGGCGTCAGCCTGTTTGTGCGCCAGGCCAAGGGCATGCAGCTCACGGCTGCCGGCGAGACCTTGCTGCACCATGCACGGCAGATGCTGTTCAATGTCGAGAAGATGGGCCTGGAGCTGGGCGAACACAGTCACGGCGTGCGCGGTTATGTGCGGATGCTGGCGAACCTCTCGGCAATCATTCAGTTCCTGCCCGAAGACTTGCGCGACTTTTCCGCGCTGCATCCACAGGTGAAGGCTGACCTGGAAGAGCGGCCCAGCAATGGCGTGGTCCAGGGTGTGATTGACGGCGTTGCGGACCTGGGCATCTGTTCCAGCGACACCGATACCAAAGGCCTGCCCGGTGTGACCTATCGCCGGGACAAACTGGTGGTGCTGATGCCGGCGGATTACCCGTTGGCCTCGCGCAAGACCCTGACGTTCGCCGAGACGCTGGACAGCGACTACGTGGGGCTGCATTCCGCCAGTTCGATCAACATGCGCACCCATGCGGCGGCGCGGGAGGCGGGCAAGGTGCTGCGCTTGCGGATCCATGTGCCGGGCTTCGATGCCATGTGCCGGATGGTCCAGGCCAACATGGGCATCGGCATCCTGCCGCAAAAAGCCTATGAACTGTTTGGCCGGGCGTTGGGCTTGCACGCGGTGCCGCTGACGGATGCCTGGTCGGACCGCAGCCTGATCCTGGTGGTGCGTGACGAGGCGCAGCTGTCGCCGGTGAGCCGGTTGTTGTTCGATTACCTGCGGCGGGAGCAGGCGTAAGCAAACGCTGTGGCGAGGGAGCTTGCTGTGGTGAGGGAGCTTGCTGTGGCGAGGGAGCTTGCTCCCGCTGGGGCGCGAAGCGGCCCCAAAATCCAGGGAGCGCTACGCACTCCAGCGGGAGCAAGCTCCCTCGCCACAACCAGTCCTTACTCAAGCGTTCGCATTTGGCGAACGCTCGTTGCCAACTGACGGTTGGATTTCTACTGCCTGCGTCCTCTAGCCTTGGCCCCACCACATTCCAAGAACAAGAGGTACACCCCATGACGGCTCCCCTGAGCGGTATCAAGGTGATCGAGATCGGCACCCTGATTGCCGCGCCCTTCGCCGCCCGGCTGATGGCCGAGTTTGGCGCCGAGGTGATCAAGATCGAAGCCATGGGGCAGGGCGATCCGCTTCGCAAATGGCGAAAGCTGCACGAAGGCACGTCGCTGTGGTGGTACCTGCAATCGCGCAACAAGAAGTCCCTGGCCCTGGACCTCAAGTCGGCAGAAGGCCTGGACCTGGTCAAGCAACTGCTGGGCGACGCCGACGTGCTGATCGAAAACCTGCGCCCCGGCGGCCTGGAAAAACTCGGCCTGGGCTGGGACGTGCTGCACGCCCTCAACCCCAAGCTGACCCTGGTGCGCATCTCCGGCTACGGCCAGACCGGCCCTTACCGCGACCGCCCGGGCTTCGGTGCCATCGGCGAGGCCATGGGCGGGATTCGCTACACCACCGGCAACCCGGATTCACCACCGGCGCGGGTCGGCGTGAGCCTCGGTGATTCCCTGGCGTCGCTGCACGGTGTGATCGGCGCGCTGATGTCGCTGCTGCGGGTCAAGACCGGCCAGGGCGATGGCCAGATTGTCGACGTGTCCCTGGCCGAAAGCGTGTTCAACCTGATGGAAAGCCTGGTGCCGGAATACGACATGCTTGGCCATGTGCGTGAACGCAGTGGCGGCGCCTTGCCCGGCATTGCACCGTCCAACACCTACCTGACCGCCGACGGCGCCTATGTGGTGATCGCCGGCAACAGCGACCCGATCTACAAACGCCTGATGCTCGCCATCGGCCGCGCCGACCTGGCCGAAGCGCCGGAGTTTGCCCACAACGATGGCCGCGCCGCGAAAAGCGGCCTGCTGGACGCCGCCATCACCCACTGGACCAGCAGCCTGCCCATCGACCAGGTGCTCAGTGCCCTGGAAGCCGCCGAAGTACCGGCGGGGCGCATCTATTCAGTGGCCGATATCGTCGCCGATCCGCACTACCAGGCCCGCGACATGCTGCTCAGCGCCGACCTGCCCGGCGGCCTCACGGTGAAGATGCCCGGTATCGTGCCCAAACTGTCGGAAACCCCCGGCGCGGTGAATTGGCAGGGCCCGAGCCTGGGCCAGCACACTGATTCAATCCTCGGCGACCTGGGCCTGAGCGGCGCCGATATTCAGCGCCTGAAATCCTCGGGAGTGGTGCAATGAAAAACTATTCCGATGCCCTGGTCGTGCAGGAAGTCTCACCCCGTGACGGCCTGCAAATCGAGCCGACCTGGGTCGAGACTGTCGACAAGATCGCGTTGATAGACCAACTGTCCATGGCCGGGTTTTCCCGGATCGAAGCCGGCTCGTTCGTGTCGCCCAAGGCCATTCCCGCGTTGCGCGATGGTGAGCAGGTGTTCCAGGGCATCACTCGTCGCCCCGGGGTTATCTACGTGGCGTTGATCCCCAACCTCAAGGGCGCCCAGCGTGCTATCGAGTCCCGGGCCGATGAGTTGAACCTGGTGATGTCCGCCAGCCAGACCCACAACCTGGCGAATATGCGCATGCGTTGCGAAGCCTCGTTGGCGGCGTTCGGCGATATCGTGAGCTTTGCTGCCGAGCACCCGGTGCGCCTCAACGGCAGCATCGCGACCACCTTCGGCTGCCCGTTCGAGGGCAAGATCGATGAGGACCGCGTGCTGCAATTGGTCGACGCCTACCGCGAGCTGGGCATCCAGGGCATCAGCCTGGCCGACACCACCGGCATGGCCAATCCGCGTCAGGTCGAGCGCCTTGTCAAGCGCGTGCTCGAACGTGTTCCGGCGAGCGACCTGACCCTGCATTTCCACAACACCCGCGGCCTGGGTTTGTGCAATGTGCTGGCCGCCTACGAGGCCGGTGCGCGACGGTTTGATGCGGCATTGGGCGGCCTCGGCGGTTGCCCGTTTGCGCCCGGCGCGTCGGGCAATATCTGCACCGAAGACCTGGTCAACCTGTGTGATGAAGTCGGGATCCACACCGGCATCGACCTGCCGCACCTGCTGAAAATGTCGCGGCAATTGCCGGCCTTGCTGGGCCATGAATTGCCGGGCCAGGTGGCCAAGGCCGGGCGCAATTGCGACCTGCATCCGCCACCGGCCTACATCGCCACCTTGTAAGCCGTAACCAGACAACAAAAACAATCGGACGCCTGCGAGCAGTCCGCTGGAGAGAATCGATGAGCCTTAATACGTTGGAGGCCGGCGTGCGCCCGGCCGCTGAACACGATGCCGAAAAAGCCCTGGTCAGCAAGGTCGCCTGGCGCCTGATGCCGCTGATCATGGTCTGCTACCTGTTCGCGTTTTTTGACCGCATCAACATCAGCTTCGCCAAGTTCCAGCTACAGACCGACCTGAGCCTGAGTGACACTGCCTATGGTCTCGGCGCCGGGCTGTTTGTGGTGGGCTATGTAATCTTTGAAGTGCCGAGCAACATGATGCTGTACAAGGTCGGCGCCCGCCGCTGGATCGCTCGCATCATGATGTCGTGGGGGCTGGCGACGGCCGCTATGGTGTTCGTCACGGCCGAATGGCAGTTCTACGGCCTGCGTTTCATCATCGGTGCGATGGAGGCCGGGTTTGCCCCGGGCGTGCTGTATTACCTGACGTTGTGGTTCCCGCAGCACTACCGTGGGCGTATCACCTCGATGCTGTTCCTGGCGTCGGCGTTTGCCGGGCTGGTGGGCGCGCCGTTCTCCGGGCTGGTGCTGGAACACCTCGACGGTGTGCTGCAAATGCGCGGCTGGCACTGGTTGTTCTTGCTCGGTGGCTTGCCCTGTGTGGGCCTGGGGTTCCTGGTGCTCAAGCTGCTCAAGGACCGTATCGAGGACGCCCACTGGCTGACCTCGGCGGAGAAGACGTTGCTGGCCAGTCGCATTGCCGTGCATGAACCCCACAAGAGCGGCGGCTCGTTGCTGGCTGCATTGCGTATCCCAGGCTTCCTGATGCTGGGTTTTATCTACTTCCTGATCCAGGTGGCGTCCTACGGGTTGAACTTCTGGGCGCCGCAACTGATCCGCAGCGCCGGCACCCAGAGCCCGGTGATGATCGGCTTGCTGACGGCGATTCCCTACGTCTGCGGCGCCATCAGCATGGTGGTGATCGGACGCTTGTCCGACGCCACCGGCGAACGTCGCAAGTTCGTCAGCGGCCTGGTGGCGCTGGGGGCGGTGGGGTTCTTCTGTGCCGGGATCTTTGCCGATCACACCACGTTCCTGATCGTCGCCCTGAGCTTGCTGGGCGCCGGGATCATCGCTTCGATCCCGACGTTCTGGACGCTGCCGCCGAAGTTGTTGGCCGGTGCCGGCGCGGGCGCTGCTGGCGGGATCGCGGTGATCAACACGTTGGGCCAGTTCGGCGGCATCGTCAGCCCAGTGATGGTCGGCCGGATCAAGGACCTCACCGGCAGCACCACGCCGGCGCTGTATGTCATCGGCGTGTGTGCGTTGCTGGCGGCGGCGCTGTTGCTGTGGGGCTTGCCTCAGAAGCTGCGCACCCTCGACAAGCGCTGATCAGCCGGCGGTCACCAGCGAGCGGGTGGGTGCGGCACTGAATTGAATCAGGGCCACACCGCCAATCAACATCAGCGCCCCGATCAACCGGGGCGCGGTCAATTGGCGTTCCACCAGCCCGAACAAGCCGAAGTGGTCCAGCATCAACGAGGCGACGATTTGCCCGGCCATCGCCAGGGCGATAAACCCCGAGGCGCCGAGCTTGGGCATCAGGATCAACGCCAGCGAAATGAAGCACACGCCGAACGCGCCGCCGCTCCACATCCACAGCGGCGCCTTGGTGATAAAACCCAGGTTGGGCAGCGGCAGGCGCAGGGCCAGGATCACCGGCAGCAGCACGATGATGCTCACCAGCAGCGAGGCCAGGGTGGCCCACAGCGGATGCCCCAGGCCGCGTCCCAGGTTGGCGTTTATCGCGCTTTGAAACGGCACCACTGCCCCGGCAAACGCGGCCAACAGCAACAAACCTACCCAATGCAACGTCGTCATGATCAATATCCCAGAGGTTTTGCTGGACTCTAGGCTATTCGTCGCGCAAATTTAAATTCCAAGTTCTTATGCAGAACATGCAGCTGATGAATGATCTACGACGCATCGACCTTAACCTGCTGGTGATCCTTGACGCCTTGCTCAGCGAGCAACACGTGACCCGTGCCGCCGAGCGCCTGCACCTGAGCCAGCCGGCGGTGAGCCACGCGCTGGCGCGGTTGCGGGACTTGCTTGGAGACGCGTTGCTGGTGCGCCAGGGCAGTTCGCTGGTGCCCACTGCTCGTGCTCTGGAACTGGCCATGCCGCTGGCGGAAGCGCTGGCCCAGGTACAGGCGCTGCTGGAGCCCAATCGTTTTGATCCGGCGTCGGCCAAGCGCACCTTCCGGGTCGCCATGTCGGACTACAGTGCGGCGATTTTCTTGCCGGGGCTGGTGCGCACCTTGCGCCGGGAAGCGCCGGGGATTGATTTGCAGATTATCCAGGCCAGTCGCGAAGGCATGCTTGACGGTGTGCTCAATGGCGATATCGACCTGGCGGCCGGGGTGTTTCCCGACATGCCTGCCGAGCTGCGCAGCACGCCGCTGTTTGAAGAGCATTACGTGTGCCTGGTGGACCGCGACAGCCTGCCGGCAAGCGGTGTACTCGACCTGCCCACCTATCTGGCGCGGCCCCACGTATTGCTGGAAATGCGTGGCAGCGGCACCCCGGAAATCGAACGGGCGCTGACGGCGATTCGTGAGCGCCGGCACGTGTCTATCAGCTTGCCTCATTGGGGTGTTGCGCCGCAGTTGATCCAGGGCACGGACCTGATTCTTACCGTGTCGTCTCGCGGGCTGCTCAATATTGATCACGAACGGCTATTGGCCGTGCCGCCGCCGTTTCATATCCCATCGTTTGCGTTTGTGCTGGCGTGGCATTCGCGGCGGGGTGGGGACGCGGCGTTGCAGTGGTTGAATGGGCAGGTGCAGGGTGTAATGCGCAGTTGATTAGTGTCACCAGTTGTTCGGTGGCTGGCGACGAGTATGAAATATTCTAAGAACCTGTAGCCGTCCCTCGCGAATACGGTATGGCACGAGATAGGGCCAGCGTGGCATCACCCACTCACGTGTACCAGGAACGCGTCCTTCTCGACCCATCGCCGGAAACTCCGCAACGTGCTCAAGCCCTGTCCGGACGGCCAGAACAAACTCATAAGCTGCGTTAGGGTTTTCCTCGGCGATGTAAGCCGCTTCATCATCAAGATTTTTGAGTGCTGCCTTCAGCCACTCAACGCGCATTGGCACGCCATTTGTTTGCCACTGCGTCTACTTCGGCGGCAGTTGCAAAGTCACCCGCATCGGCTTCTTTCAACGCCTTTTGAATTTCCTCGATTTGCCATGCTTCACGCGTCAGGTATTCGCGTAACGCATCGACGGCGAGGAACGATTTGCTGCGCCCGGTGGCCTTGGCAAGGCTGGCGAGTGTTTCGGAGATGTCTTCAGGTAGACGTAATGACATGACCGACATAAGTGCCTCGATGTAGTGATGTGTAATACAACATACTACATTGTCACCGTTGCATCGTTGTGTCCCGTTCGTCAGGACTGCTCCTCAGTAAGACCTGACGACCGTTCGTCGCACTAACAAGTTTTTTCTAAACCTTTACCGCCCTGAAAATTCAGATTCAGAGCGGGGCTCGTTTCCCTGCACCTGTTTATTACCTGGAGGAACCCATCATGAGCCGCATGGCTATCCGGTTACGCACCGCCAGTTTCGCGATGCTGCTGGGCCTCGGCGCCAGCAATGCTTTCGCCCAGTCGCCTGCCGATTTCATCGAGCAGGCTTCGGCCAAGGGCATGGCCGATATCGAGACCAGCCGCATGGCACACGCCAAGACTTCGTCCCAGGAGATCAAGGACTACACCATCGAAGTCATCAATGAACGCACCCTGGCCAATCAGCACCTGGCGGCCATCGCCAAGAAGCTCGACTTGCCGGTGGCCCCACGGGACAAGATCGTCGACAAGGCCGAATCGCTGATGCCCGAGCTCAAGGACGGCGACTCCTTTGACGCCGCCTACACCGCCCAGCAGATCAAGGCCAACGAAGACGCGATCGCCTTGTTCAAGCAGGAGGGCGCCGAGTCGGATATCCCGGAAATAAAGGCTTTGGTGGATGAGACCTTGCCCAAGTTGGAAGAGCGCCTGGAGAAAGCCCGCGCGCTGGCGTCGACGTACGGTAAGGGTCACCAGGGCGACGGTTGATTGCCTTGAGTACCCCATGAAAAACGGTGGCTGGAGTGATCCAGCCGCCGTTTTTTTATGCCTGGTTCAGGTCCGTCTTGGACCGACCATTGTCATCCGTTGTTTCGGTAACCAGCGTCGTCACAGTGATGGTTTCACTGTCGCCGATGGTCTTGTATTCCTTGCGCAGTTTCTCCAGTTCCTTGCGGTCCAGGCCGTCCAGGCTCAATACGGCGTTTTGTGCATCCTTGGTGGCGCGCAGCAACTCGTCAATCTTGATATGCAAAATGTCGTTGTCGCGGTTTTGCGTGTTCTGGATCAGGAACACCATCAGGAAGGTGATGATGGTGGTGGAGGTGTTGATGATCAGCTGCCACGTGTCGTTGTAGTGGAAATAAGGCCCGCTCAGACTCCACAGGAGGATCAATCCCACCGCCGCGTAGAACGTGCGGGCGCTGCCTGCCCAACGGGACAGGGATTGTGAGATGGCGGAGAATTTCATGACCGTTTTCCTATAAGGGTGGGTGATGAAAATACTGACCGCAGGCGCGCTCTGAAATTTCTTTTTACAATTGAGGATCTGAACAAAGTTGTACGTTTTCCTGCTGGGGGTCAGCCGTGATCCTCCAGCGCCAGCAGATACTGCTTGGCCTCAAGCCCGCCGGCGAACCCGGTCAAGCCACCCGACGCACCAATCACCCGATGGCACGGCGCAACAATCGAAATCGGATTGCGCCCGTTGGCGGCGCCGACGGCACGCACGGCCTTGGGGTTGCCTATCTGCGCAGCGATCTGGCTGTAGCTGCGGGTCTCTCCGAACGGGATGGTCAACAGCGCCTGCCAGACTTTCTTCTGGAAGTCGGTGCCGGCGAAGTCCAGTTCCAGCTCGAAACGATTGCGGGCACCGGCGAAGTACTCCTTCAACTGTCGCTCGGTCTCCAGCAGTACCGGGCTGTTGCTGGCTTCTTGCAGGGCACCCAGGCGAACGCGATTGGGCCGCTCTTTTTCCCAGAGGATGGCGGTGAGTTTTCCGTCACGGGCCACGAGGGTCAGTTGGCCGACGGGGGAGGGCATGTATTTGTATTCGTAGGACATGGTCGGGCTCCTTGAGTGGGTATGGCTCTACTGTAGATGGGCCGGCCCAGGGTGGAACTACGTTTCTTGCGGTCGAATTCGCGAACGACTTAGAAGTTCCAGTAAACCCAATCGGCGTAATACGGATACCAATAAAACCACGAGAACCAGTACAGCGCCTTGAGTACCGATGCCGTGCCAATGACAAAAAATGAAGCGATGTTGAGCAGCGTGATGATCACGGCAAATACGGTTACACGCCGACTGGCATGCAGTTGGGCAAACCGGGCGCCATAAACGGAGGCCGTGATGGACGCCAGCACCAACACGAGTCCCAGCGCAAAGGGCAGCCTGAGGAACGAGAGCAGCAGAGGAGCGATCAGCACCCAGCCCAGTACCTTGCGCAGTACGGGGCTGGGCGTGCGGTGTGAGGGAGGGAGCATTGCGCGGTTCCTTGAAGTGCTGTTACCGGTCTTGTTGCAATACCTTGAGGGCAGCAGACGCAAGAAAGCCCGAACGGCTTTTTTCTTCCGGATGATGCAGGACGTATTCGTCAATGCGGTTCAGCAGATAGCCGGGCAACGTGATATTGAGTTTCTGTGCCTTGCCCAGGTACTTGGTCACATCAATATCCACCACCGCCCACGTGCAGCCGGCATATTGCGGGTTGGCGGCATGGAGGGTGACTTTCTGTGCTGTAGGAATGGGCGCACCGTCTTCTGCGAGGATCTCGAAGTGGCCTTCGATCGCTTCGCGGGCCATGGCCATGGCGTCGTCCAGATCATCTCCAGCTGAGAAGCAACCGGGAATGTCCGGGACTTCCACACCCCAGGCATGGTCCTCGTCACCGGTTGAAATTGCGATTGGGTACAGCATGTTTGTTGTCCTCCACGAACGTGTTAGCTGAGCAGAGCTTGTTTCAAAATGCTCTTTGCGGTCTTGTCCAGCAGGTCCTTTTTAGGATGGGGAATCGTCACCAGCCCCGGCTTTGTCGGGTGCTTGAAATGATGATGGCTGCCTCTGATTCGCACCAGATACCAGCCATCCGCAACGATGTGTCCTATCAAATATCGGCTGTCCACAGCACCTCCTTGTGGTGTGTGTTGGTGGAGACTATAACCACTGAAAATAAATTATCAACACTCTACCTACCAGCGGTCGATGACCGGTGTTTCTGTAGGGCGCGTATGTAGTGTATGAGCGCATGGGGACGGTGCCCGGCGGAGGTATTGCGAGGTTTTTCGAGAGAACAATCAGGCTTTCTGACGAGCCTGCAGCAACTCATCAATTACCGTGAGAAATGCCGTGACCATCAAGCTGCTTGCGCCGCTACGCGTAAGAACGAGCAGCCGTGCATACGCTTCCGCGTCCACCAACGGCCGATACGTCACGCCCTTGTTCATCAAACTCTGCGTACATTCCGGCACCAGCGCCACACCTTGTCCCGCCGCCACCAGTGCAATGATCGAGGTAATTTGCCGTCCCGACGGCCCGGCCTTTAGTGGCAAACCTTTGTGCCGATAAAGCTGCTCAATGGACTGGTTAAGCCCCGAGCCATAATCGGCTGGGAACAGAATCAACGGGTACCCACTCAACTGCGCCAGGCTGACCTCGGCCTGGTTGGCCAACGGGCTGTCGCTGGACACCGCCGCCACCAGCCGCTCCTCACCCAACGACAACGCTTGCACCTCAGTCTGACCGTCCTGGGGCAGTAACCGGCTCAAGCCGATATCCAGGCGGCCATCAGCCACCTGTGCGCCCAGGCTGCCGGAGGCGCATTCCACCAGCGTCAGTTGCACATCGGGAAAGCGTTGGGCGAAGGCTTGAATCGCCTGGCTGAACAAGTCCGACAGGGCTATCGAACTGACGTAACCCAGCGCCAGTTGCCCGGCGGCACCCGCCGCCAGTTTGCCCGCGATGACTTCAGCGAGGTCGACCTGCTCCAGCACCGCCCGTGCGTAGGGCAGGAACGCGCGCCCCTGGGGAGTGAGCGAAACCGTGCGACTGGTGCGGTCGAACAGGCGAAATCCCAGCTCAGTCTCCAGCGCGGAAATCTGCCGGGTCAACGGCGGCTGGGCCAGGTGCAGGCGAATGGCCGCTCGGCCGAAGTGCAATTCTTCGGCGACGGTCAGAAAGTAACGCAGCTTGCGTAGGTCGAGCATCCTGGCCCCAGGGTATTGATCGGTTCGAAATCGGTATTGGTCTCGGGTGTGCGGGTCATTCTATAAAGGCCTCAGATAATAAAACGAGAGGTTTCATGAAACCGCGCCTGCATTGTGCCCGTCTTGCCCTGTTCCTGTGTGGCTGCGCGGCGTTTCTCAACCTCTACGCCACCCAGAGCATTTTGCAGACCCTTGCCGCCAACTTTGAAGTGAGCGCCAGGGCGGCCGGTTGGAGCATTACCGTCACCACCTTGGCGGTAGCGCTGACCGCGCCCTTTGTCAGCCGCCTGACCGGGCGTTTTGAGCAACGCACGGTGATCTCGGCGGCCTCGCTGTTGCTGGCGTTGCCGGCTTTGATGACTGCCTATGCCAGCAGCTTTGCCGAACTGCTGGTGTGGCGCTTTATCGAAGGCATGCTGATCCCCGTGGTGTTCGCCACCAGCGTGGCCTACATCGGTGATCGCTGGCGCGGCGGCACCGTCACCGAAGTCACCAGCCTCTACGTGGCCGGCACCGTGCTCGGCGGGTTTGCCGGGCGCTTCGTCACCGGCGTGATGACCGAGTACGTCGGCTGGCGCGAAGCCTTTGAACTGTTGGCAGTGTTGAGCCTGATGGTGGGCGGATTTATCCAGTTCCTGCTGCCGGGCAATCCGCCCCGAGTCGCACGACCTTCAACCACCTGGGCCGACGTGCTCGGCACGCCGCTGCTGGCAGCCTACGCCGTAGGATTTTGCGTGCTGTTCTCCCAAGTGGCGACGTTTACCTACGCTGGCCTTTACCTCAGCCAAGCCCCGTTCGACCTTGGCCCGGCGGCGCTGGGCACGATCTATATGGTGTTCCTGCTGGCCCTGGTGGTCATTCCCGTTGCCGGGCGCCTGAGCAAATCCCGCCCGCAATCCGAACTGCTGACGGCGGCTGCGGTGCTTGGCGTTTGTGGCTCGGGCCTGACCTTGCTGCCATCCCTGTGGTGCGTCGTATTGGGCCTGGCCCTCAGCTCCACGGGCGTGTTCCTCGCCCAGGCCGCCGCCAGCGCCTTCACCACCGCCACCGCTCGCCACAACAAGGCCGGCGCCGTGGGCCTGTACCTCACCTGCTATTACCTGGGCGGCAGCTTCGGCGCCATCGTCCCGGCGCTGATCTGGGGGCGTTGGGGTTGGGTGGGGTGTGTGGCGCTGATCATCGGTTTCCAGCTACTGTCGTTGCTGATCGCCCTGGCGGGCTGGAAGCCCCTCCAACCTGAACTGAGCAAGACCTCATGAGCGATGCCGTTGCCCTGCCGGTACCCGAGACTTCCGCCCGTCGCCGCTCGTTGATCGCCGGCTGCAGCGCCCACGCGATTCACGATGGCCTGACCGATGTGATCTACGTGCTGCTGCCGATCTGGCAAGCGCAGTTCGGCATGACCTACGCCCAGGTCGGCCTGCTGCGCGGTGCCTATTCCGGGATGATGGCGGTGTTTCAGTTGATGGCCAGTCGTGCCGCCAAACGCTGGGGACGCACGCCGATGCTGGTGGGCGGCACGGCGCTTGCCGGTGTTGCCTATCTGTTGGTGGGGCAGGCGACCGGGTTGGGCATGTTGTTGCTGGCGCTGCTGTTGGGCGGGCTGGGGGCGAGTACCCAGCATCCGCTGGCTTCTTCGATGATCACCGACACCTACGAGAGCGGTGGTGGGGTCAAGGAAGCGCTGTCTCAATACAACTTCTCCGGGGACATTGGCAAAACCCTGGTTCCCGGGCTGGTCGGTCTGTTGCTGACCGTCATCAGCTGGCGCGCGAGCGTCACGCTTCTTGGAGTGTTGGGATTGGCTGCGGCGGGGTTGCTGTGGTGGCTGATCCCAACGCAGGCAGCGGCGTCTGCTTCCGGCAAAACCGCCAAGACCTTGATCGGAAGTGGCTCGGTCAGCGGTCTGCGTGCGCTGATCGTCACGGGCACACTCGACAGTGCCGTGCGGATGGGCTTTCTCACGTTTCTGCCCTTTCTTCTGAAAGCTAAAGGCGCCGGCACTGCGGGCATCGGTCTCGCGCTGACCATGCTGTTTATCGGCGGCGCCTTCGGCAAATTGCTCTGCGGCTACCTCGGCGCACGCATCGGCATGATGAAAACCGTGTGGCTGACGGAAACCGTCACGGCGCTGTTGATCGTCGCGGCGGTGTACCTGCCGTTGAGCGGGTTGATGGTGATATTGCCGGTGTTGGGGCTGGCGTTGAATGGCACCTCTTCGGTGCTGTACGGCGCGGTGCCGGATCTCGCTGGCGCAGGTAAACGAGAGCAGGCGTTTGCCGTGTTCTACACCGGCACCATCGGAGGTGGCGCGTTGGCGCCGGTTCTGTTTGGCGGGCTGGGGGACTTGATGGGCGTGCCGGTGGCGGTGATGGTGCTGGCGGGGATGTTGTTGCTGACGTTGCCGTTGGCGTGGGTGGTGCAGCAGGGCTGCTCACTCAAATAATCGAATGATTGGCGACATGCCCCGGCTGTGCTTGCAGATCGATACCCAGTGCGTGAAGCACCTTGAGTACCGTTTCGAAGCGGGGCTTTGCTCCAGGGGCAAATGCCTTGTACAGACTCTCACGGCCCATGCCGGTATCGGTCGCGACCCGCGCCATCCCGCGAGCTTTGGCCACGTACCCGACGGCCCTGAGGAACTCCTCATTATCGCCGTCGGCCAGAACTTGAGAAAGGTATTCGCTGATGGCTTCATCACTGTCGAGCAGTGCCGCCATATCAAATGTCGTCAGTGTTTGGCTCATGATCAAACTTCCTTTGCCAGTTTTTTTGCTCGCCGGATGTCGGCGTCTTGTGAGGATTTGTCGCCACCGGCCAGCAAGACGATGACGGTTCTTCCTCGCTGCGTGAAATACACTCGATAACCTAGACCGATATCTACGCGCATTTCCGAGACACCATTGCCTACCGTCTTTATATCGCCCAGATTGCCAGCAGATGCGCAATCGATGCGCCGGGCGATGGCGATTTTTGCGCGTAAATCACGTATTGCTGAATGCCAGGTAATGAAGGTCTGCGTTTGCTGGACATGATAGTTCACGGGTTCTCACTGTATCCATATGGATACTGGCTGGCAATAGGCATGAGCACGTGCGCGCGGCGCGGTTAGGCGCAGGAGAATGATGTGAGTAAGGCTAAGGATTCAAATGGTCTCTTGTTGCGAGCGATTGCAGTGTCGAAGTCTCTTGCAGATCCATCAAGGATGCGATCCGCTGCGCATCCTCCGGCGTCGCCGGGTTGTACACCACCATATTCAGATCCTTGCGCCCATCGACCGCAAACACCGAATACTCAAATTCGATCGGCCCCAACACCGAATGGCGTATCCGCTTGATGCGATCACCATGGGCGCCCTGAACATCGTTTTCGCTCCACATCGCCTTAAATTCAGGGCTGCGTCGACACAGTTCATCCACCAGCGGCTGCACCTGCTCCGCCGCGCCTGAGCGCGCCGTATCAATCCTGAAAGCCCCCAACACAAACCGCGCCACGCTTTCCCAGTCGTATTGGGCCGCGCGGGAATTGGGATCAAGGAACATGAACCGCAGGATATTTCGCTGTTCCGGCGCCTGGGATCCGTAGTCCATCAACATGACCGTCGCCGCCTGGTTCCAGGCCACCACGTCCCAGGTCGCCGTACGCAGGATCGCGGCGCTGGGGTTCAAGGCATCCAGTACCCGTTGCAGGCGTGGCGTCACCGTTTCGTTTTGCTGGTAGCGCACTTCGGGTGGGCGTCCGAAGGCCAGCAGGAACAGATGCTCGCGTTCGATATCGGTCAACATCAGCGCATGGGCAATCCGCTCCAGCACTTCCACCGACGGCGCGCCGCCACGGCCCTGTTCGAGCCAGGTGTACCAGGTAGGGCTGATGTTCGCGCGTTGGGCCACCTCTTCGCGGCGCAAACCTGGCGTACGCCGTCGTGCCGATGAGAAGCCGAATGCCGCCGGATCAAGCCGGGTACGTCGGTCTTTCAGATAGCTGCCCAACTGGTTTGCGCTCATAGCCTGTTAGCCTCTATACCCTGATAACTTCACTACTTTACCCGTATAGGGCAAGCGCACAGATTAGTCTCTGAATACACACGGAGATACGGTTCATGCGCATATTTATAACGGGTGCCAGCGGATTTATCGGGTCGGCTGTCGTCAAGGAACTGATCGCGGCGGGCCATCAGGTGCTGGGGTTGTGCCGCTCGGATGACAAGGTGGCAGCGCTGGAGGCCGCCGGGGCTCAGGTACATCGTGGGTCGCTTGAGGACCTGGGAAGCCTCAAGTCTGGTGTTGCCCAGGCGGATGGCGTGATTCACCTGGCGTTCAATCACGACTTCTCGAAATTCGTCGCGAACTGCGAGGACGACCGCCGGGTTATCCAGGCGCTGGGAGAGGCACTTGCCGGGTCGGATCGACCGCTGATCATTACCTCCGGTGTCGGAATTGCGAGCACCGTGCCGGGGCAGTTGGCGACGGAGGATGGTGCGGTGGTTACCTCAGCGCAAATTCCTCGTGCAGCGTCGGAAGAAGCGGCTAACGCTGTAGCCGCGACGGGGGTGAATGTGTCGGTGATGCGTTTGCCTCAAGTACACGACACCGTCAGGCAGGGGCTGGTTAGCCCGGTGATCGAGTTGTATCGCGAGAAGGGCGTTTGCGCTTACATCGCCGACGGGAAAAACCGTTGGCCGGCGGCACATATTCTGGATGTGGCTCGGCTCTACAGGCTGGCGATTGAAAAGGCCGAGCCGGGCACGAGGTATCACGCGGTGGCGGAGGAGGGTGTGTCGCAAAGGGAGATTGCCGAGGTGTTGGGGACGCGGCTAGGGTTGCCGGTTAAATCCATTTCGGCGCAAGAGGCTCAGGGGTTTTTTGGTTGGTTGGCAAGGTTTACCGCTCACGATATGCCTGCATCCAGTGCGATCACGCGCAAGAAGTTGGGATGGGAACCGGTGGGGCCGGGGTTGCTTGCGGATCTTGCGCAGTTGGAGGGCTTTTAAGGTCGAATTGCTGGAGGGCAGATTACTAATGTTTTCGAGAACGGGTTTGTTTCATTAGTCGTTGTTTCTCCAGCATTCCAACGTCAAGGAATAGCGCTTCGGCTGCTTGCTGCGTCTGAGACCGCCTGCAAGACGATGAAGCTTTTTACCTCGGCAAATACGTCCAACGTCGCTTCCCAGAGACTCATCGCCAAGGCTGGTTTTTTCCAAGCGGGGTTATCGAGAACCCGAATGAGGATGATCCGGAGCTGGTTTATTTCAAACGTATTCGGTGAATGAGACGGGCCGTTTGATCATTGTGAAACACCACGCTTGAGGCCTGGCTTAGTGTTTGCCGGAGTTGTGTGCTCCTAACACACGATGCAACTCCCCCGCGACAGCAAGCAGTTGCTGTTCCAAGGCTTCCACATCGGATGCGTTGATCCTGTCATTGATGACAGGCAAGGTTTTCGCCCGCTTTTTCGGGGCGGTTACTAGGTTATGTGCATCCTGGGAGACCAGAGCCTGGCGCAGAATGTTATTGATCACCGTCTGATAGCCCGTACCGGCGTTTTCGGCGCATGTGCGTGCTGCATCGATCACGACGTCATCCAGCATGATGGTGATGCGTGTCTTGCCTTTGTTGCCTGCAATAGCACCGCGCTTCCCTGAGCTGAAATCGTATTCGTCTTTCATGGTTCAAACCTCCAGATACTGGCGTCGTTCACTTTTGGATGCGAGCCTTGCACTGATGATGCGTACGAAATTCGGATCACGGTAGGTGTAGGCCACCACCAATATTCGATCCTTTGCATCTTTGCCCACGACTACCCAGTGTTCTTCATCGTGGTCGCGGTCTTCTATCATCAATGCTTTAGCGTCGTGAAATACCGGTTCAGCATCGGCCAGGCTTACACCTCTGTGCTTTAGCTGATTCAGTGTGTTCTTGGTGTAGTCATGCTGGATTCTGAAGGTTTTAATTATGCATATTTTATATGTATGAAAAGCGATTGATTGGGGGATGAATCTTGAGGGAAGGGATGACGGATTTCCGTCGGTCGACGCTGATGCGCCCGGTATGAGGGGGATGCTTAGTGTGTAGGGAAGGTGAGGAACCAAGGGGGGGATTGTTGAGCGCAGCTATCTGGAAGAGAGATCTTGCGGCTTTGCCTACACAACCATCAGAATCGTCCCGGTTGTACGCCTTGGGCGACGTCTTTAAGGTTCGTCAGCCGCTGCCCATCAGCGGTCGGGTTTAGTAGCCCGATTTGATCAACGGCGTATGGCTGTGCCATTTTTCAGACGTTTGAATGTCTGGTCTTTATGGTGGCTGTACGCGGGGCGCCTTTGGGCGCGCCGGTTTCGTTGATCAACCGGTCTACTAACCCGCGTATAGCCGCCACCCTTTGTTTAGTAGCTTCGGAAGGTGGTCCTAACCGAGGATCAACAGATGTGTACTGGCTCGTATAACTCACCCACATTGATTCGACGCCCCCAATCGCTGTCGGATTGCTGGCGTTGCAGTTGGCGCTTTGACGAATGATCGGTGACGGTGATGCACGCATTTAAAGTGTTTGGCGCTGGATTTAGCGTGGTGTCGGTCTTGGCCATCGGAGTGATTTTAAACGGTGGAAATGCCTTTGCCCTGGATGCCACAAAACCCCCAGGCAACAACCTGCCCAACCTGAGCCGTGCGTACGTTCTTCAGGATTTCAATGCGCAAGGTCAGCCAGAAGAAATAGCGCTAGGCGAAAATCTTCAGAATGCCTATTTCTACACAAACTGTTATCGCTCATCGGGATGCCATCAAGGCGTGCCGGAAGGAGCGCTGGTATTCAACACACCCTCGGGTCTTAACGCGACGCCCAACAGTCACTATCCCCGGGTTGAACTGCGGGCAAAAAGAGAGTTCACCGCAGGTAATGTGTTTGATAACACCCAGTCCGGCGAGCTTTACGTGGTGCAAAATCCAAGCACAAAATCGATCATTTTTGCCCAGATACATGGCGACAAGGCGGGAGGTTCGGAGCTGCTGAAGCTTCGCTGGGAAGGTGGCTCGATCATCGCCGGGACCAAAACGCGCTATGGGCAGAAGGAGCAACGGACAGTATTGCTGAAGGGGCTCGAGCTTAACGACAAGCTGAATTACAAGATTGAGGTCAAGGGCTCCGAGGGTGGCATGGTGCTGCTGGTTTCGGCTGCGGCGAATGGCAGGCAGGCCAGCCGGGAATTCGATATTCCGCCATCGGGTTGGCAGGGCATCAATCTGTATTTCAAGGCCGGGAATTACAACCAGACCGCTGAGCAGGACGGCGGGGCAGCTATTGTTGCGTACACCTCCCTGGATGTGGGTTACCAGTAGCAGTGTGCGCCGGTTCAGAGACTCCCCGGCCCAGCAACCTGCGTACAGTTTCACCCTATCTGCGTAGTACTGCGTCAGTAATGCCGAGTAAAAAGATTCGTTCCCCCTCGCTCCATTAGCGTCCGACGTCGTTGTAAGACACTTCTCGTTGTTCGCGCCTCCATTGAAGTTCTCCACGGTGATTGCCTATGTTTGATGGCATCAAACCAAGGAGGAATGACCATGCCTCGAAGTGCCTTAGCAGAAGATGGATATCTGCATTACATGCCTCGTGTGAGCCAGACTCATTGCGTCGAAGAGCTCGCAGAATTACGTCGAGAGTTTGAACAGTTAGAGCCGGATGAGTACGCCCCGCCTGGAGTAAACAGGTTTCGACGGTATGGCAACGGAGTCATTCTTCTCTGGCAAGACACGCATGAAGGCCACTGGTTGCCAATCGTCAAAGATGGGGCAGGCCACGGACGCGCAGGTTACGACCAAGGCGGTAACAATCCGGATCACGCAAATATTCGCTACTTTCACGCGTTGAGTGATGCGGTAAAAAACAATCGCGTACTACTCGACCTGATCGATGAAGATTTTTCCCTGACGTTCTGGCAGCATCCTGGCCAGCCCCTTCCTATCTATTTTGGGGTGCATTTTGTAAAACTCACGTCCGCGAGTTCGGATCAGCCAGGTATAAGCTCACCGAACTTTTTTCACCAGGATGGAGAGCCCTTCACGTTTGCGCACTTGATCTACCGTTCTTCGAACATGACGGGTGGCATCAATTTTATTGGGCATCCGGAAATCCGAAACATGCTGTTCGAGGACGCGCGGGCAAGTCAGATTTTGGCGGAGTTTACCCTTTCACAGCCTCTCGATAGTTTTGTCGTTCATGATCCGAAGGTTTCGCATTACATAAGCCCGATCAAGAAACTTGACGACGCCTCTCCCGGAGTCTGTGAGCGTTGTATTGTTTTGGTTGATTTCTCGCCAACCATTCAGAGGATATGACGGTGCAGGCGTTGAGCTCGATATTACCCATCTTGATTGCGTTGGGAATAGGCTATCTATCGAGCAAACTCTTGCTCCCGGATAAAGTTGTTGCCCGATTGGTCAGTCTGATCAGCCCTTTGGTTTGGGGGCTACTTTTTCTGATAGGCACTGAGTTCGGCGAAGTGGTTTCTTCGCTGGATGCGGTTGGCTATGTGCTCAAGACATCTTCGCTTGTCGCGGTCGCAACAACAGTGGTGCCTTGCATGCTGCTGCTGGGCTTGGCGGCTTTGAGAGGGGCTGGACGAGAACCAGGCAGGGTTGCCAGTTTCGATATGCATGGCGCTGCTGCTCCTCTGAAAGAGTGCTTTATTGCGCTGCTGATGGTGGCCTTGGGCGTGTTGTTCACATATGCAGAATCAACCGTTGCAAGCTTGTGGCTTCCACCCAGCAACGTGATGTTAATGGTACTGATCTTCTTGGTGGGACTCGACTTGTCGAGCATCAAGTTAGGTCGTGACTGGATCTCATGGGGCGTTCTATGCGTTCCGATTGCCGTGGTCATTGGCTCAATATTGGGAGCCTATGCGGTTCATTTCATCACTGGCGAAGATATCCGTTTGCTCCTGGCACTCTCGACGGGATTTGGATGGTTCACGCTATCCAGCGTCCTGGTCGGAGGGCTGTCCGGAGAAGTTCATGGCGCTACGGCATTGCTCGCAGACCTGGGGCGCGAACTGATCGCGATCGCTTTACTGTACCTGGTCGGTGGCTTCCACCCAAAGGTCGGTATTGCCGCCGCTGGGGCAACCGCTCTGGACTCGACGTTACCGATCGTGCGCCAAACCTGCCACTGCGACACGCTGCCTACCGCTCTCATGAGTGGTTTGATTCTGACGGTGTTAGCGCCCTTTTTTATAACCTTCTTTCTGACCGCATGACGTGACCTCTTACTGGAGGAAATCATGACTCCACGATTTTCAGGAGAAAAACCGAGTCTGCAACCATCAGCATTTAAAAGTCTCACGCTCGGCCCGATGCTTGCCGCGTTTGAACAGCTGCTGATGTGTATCAAAACTCAGCCCAAGGCGTTGATCCCGGTGGCTATGTTCCTGTCGCTGGCGGGGCCTGTCCGGGCGGAGCCAACGATTATGGAAAATGTGCGTGGTTATACCGTGAGTGGAGGCGGTCTGATGCGTTTTGATGCGTTGGCCTTTGATGCGTCGGGCAAAGTGATTTGCGTCGGTATGGCGGCCGATCTTGCTGGCAAGCATGCATTGGCGACGCGCATCGATGGTAAGGGTGCGTCCCTCTTGCCTGGGTTGACCGATGCGCACGGCCATATCAAATGGCTTGGAGAGTCCCTTCGAAGCATTGCTTTACGGGGCTCTCCAACACTGGTTGATACGCAGGAGAGGCTTCGGGTATTCGCTGCAGCGCGCCCCGGCGCCCGTTGGCTGACCGGCTCAGGCTGGAACCACGTTACCTGGAAGTTGGGGCGGTTTCCGACGGCTGCCGAAATTGATAAGGTCGTTGTCGATCGACCAGTGTGGCTAATTCGGGTGGATGCCCATGCCGGATGGGCTAATACCAAGGCGATGCAACTGGCGGGTATTACTAAGGACACGCCTGATCCGAAAGGCGGACGTATCGAACGGGATGCAGAAGGTAACCCGACAGGTGTATTTATCGACGCCGCTATGGGGCTGGTCGCGGATATTATTCCGCTGCCTGACGAGCAGGAGCGAGAGGTCGCGTTGCAGGCTGCATTGGAGCATCTCAATGCACAAGGCCTGACATCTGTGCACGATGCAGGTGCTGATAGGCAGATGATCAAGACGATGCGCGGTTTTGCCGATCGCGGCCGGCTTCCGTTACGTGCCTACTCGATGATCAACGGTGCGGGGGATGATTTCGCGGTGTTGTCCCAGGACGGCCCTTTGATCGGCTACGGCGATGATCGTCTTACCATTCGTAGCGTCAAGCTTTATGCCGATGGCGCTTTGGGAAGCCGTGGTGCGGCGCTGTTTGAGCCATACACCGACGACCCAACCAACAAGGGGTTGCTTTTTGAAAGCCGGCAGGAGATGAAGCACAAGATTGAGTCGGTACTGAAAGCCGGCTTTCAAGCTAATGTGCATGGCATCGGTGATGCTGCCATCAAGCAGGTCATGGATAGCTTTGAACAGACCTACGCCACAGTCGGTGGGCGCGCCTTGCGTAACAGGATCGAGCATGCGCAGGTGGTTGATGTGGCGCAGATACAGCGCTTTATCGATCTAGGGCTGATTGCATCGATGCAGCCTACACATGCTACCAGCGACATGAATATGGCTGAGGACAGGGTGGGTGTCGAACGGATCAAGGGGGCTTATGCCTGGCGCACTCTGCTTAACCAGGGAACGAAAATTGCGGCAGGGTCAGACTTCCCAGTCGAATCTGCCAATCCGTTCTACGGCATACATGCTGCCGTGACTCGCTCGGATCATGAGGGCAACCCCTTGGCTGGATGGCACCCTGAGCAGGCCATGACCCTCTTCGAGGCTTTCCGTGCATTTACGCTGGATGCAGCTTATGCAGCCCATCAAGAAGCTACCCAAGGCAGCATTGAGCCCGGAAAGTGGGCCGATTTTATCCTGGTTGATCAGGACATTTTTGCCGTCAGCCCGGCAGACATCTGGAGGACACGCGTCCTGCAGACTTGGGTTGGCGGGAAGAAGGTCTATCAGGCGATTGAATGAGCCCGGTTCGACCGTTTAATTTCCAAATCCCACCCATAAAAAAACCGGACACCAAGGACCGGTTTTTTTACACATCCCCCGTCAAAACCAGCCTGACGCAGGAGCAAAATCTGAGTGGAGCGGGTAGAGGGAATCGAACCCTCATCTAAAGCTTGGGAAGCTTTCGTTCTACCACTAAACTATACCCGCTCAGAGCGGCTGACTTTGTACCAGATGTGCTCGCGGATTTGAAGTTTTTCTTCGAAAATTCTGTGTTTTACGTGCCAACGGTCGATCGTGGGCAGGCGGCCCCCCTGGGAAATCCGGCCCGCCCACAACCCCACCGCTCATACGGCAAACGCATGCTGTGGCTGTGACGCGTGGTACCGCAACCGGCTTGGCTGCTGCTCCGGTCTCAAAAAGCCCATCAACGCCTCCCGGCTATCCCGGCACGCGGCCTTGTGCTCCATATCCAGAAAGTGCCCGGTTGCCTGAATCGTGCCGAAGCTGCTTTTCGCAATATGTTGCCCAAACAGCTTGGCATCCTGGGCACTGGTGTACTCGTCCCATTCGCCGTTCAAGAACAACACCGGTATATCAATCTGTTTAGCGGCCTTGAGGTAGCACAGCCGGTCGCTGTTGAGCACGTGGCTGATGTGAAAGTGCATCTGCCCATACTCGTGCTCGGCCAGGCTGCTCACGTGTTTGTGATTGAAGCGTTTGAACAGCGACGGCAGGTGTTTGCCGATGGTGCTGTTGACCAGGTGGCCCACGCGGTCGCGGTCGAGGTTGCCGAGGTAGTCGACACCGCGCTCCAGGTAGTCGCGCATCGGGGCGTTGATCACCGGGGAGAACGAGCTGATCACGGCCTTTTCCACACGGCGCGGGCGGTGGGCGAGGGCGACGAGGGTCGCGGCGCCGCCCCAGGAAAAGGACAGCACGTGTTCGGCGGCGAAGTGGTCGATGAGTTCCAGAAGGATCTGGCCCTCGACTTCTTTCGTCAGCATATGCTCGTGGCGGTTGTGGATTTTGGAGCGGCCAGCGTAGGGCTGGTCATACAAAACCACGTTGAACGTCGGGTGCAGGCTTTTCACGGTCTGGGCGAAAGACGCAGTGGTGGCCATTGAGCCGTTGACCAGGATGATGGTCTTGGCTGCTGCGTCCGCGCGATAGAACTCCGTGTAAACCCGATACTGACCCTGTATATCCAGCACAGCGATTTCTGGCCTCATGTCGTAAGACTCCTGGCAAGCGGGTAATGCGCGCAGATCACTCTGCACGAGCTTTGTGACAGGTAGGCATACGCCTGGAAGTGAGGGCCCATGTCGATCCGGTACTGGCTGGCCGACGGGTGTTGTTATGGCGGGCAATTTGCCGTGAGAGGCCCGCAGGTCAAGCGTGCGGACGGGCAAAGTGTTTCTTGTAGGTAGGGGTGACTCGCCAGTCAGATTGCGGCTGGCTGGGTTGATTCAAGCATCAGGGATGCCAGTTCGCCAGTCGATGGCGTGGGTTTTTGCCATCATCGGCTGAACGGTCATCAGACCTGTTGGATTTCAGCCTCTGTAAGCGCCCGGTAATGGCCTGGCGCAAGGGCTGCGTCCAACTCCAGCGGTCCCATGCGTTCGCGGTGCAGGCGTATCACTTTGTTGTCGAAGTGCCCGAACATGCGCTTCACCTGGTGATAACGCCCTTCAATGATGCTCAGGCGCGCCGTTCTGGGGCCCAATAGTTCCAGTTCCGCCGGTTGGGTGGTGAGGTCTTCAAAGGCGAAGTACAGGCCGGCGGCGAAGGTGGCCGCGTATTGCGGGCCGATGTCCTGCTCGGTCTCGACGTAGTAGACCTTGGGCAGTTTGGTTTGCGGCTGGGTCAGGCGGCGCGACCACTGGCCATCGTTGGTGATCAGCATCAGGCCGGTGGTGTTGAAATCCAGACGACCGGCGATGTGCAGCTCGTGCTTGTCAGGTTCATCCAGCAGGTCGAGCACCGTGGGGTGTTGCGGGTCGGACGTGGCGCTGACGCAGCCCTGGGGTTTGTGCAGCATGAAGTAACGCGCGGGTTTGCCGGCTTGCAGCACTTCGTCATCCAGCAACACACGGCTGAACTCGCTTACCGGGTGGTGCGGATCGCTGGTGGCCTGGCCGTCGACGCTGATCCGCCGCTCCACCAGCAACAGGCGAACCTGTTTACGGTTGAAACGGGGCAGGTTGCTGAGGAAACGATCTACGCGCATTACGACCGCTCGTTGCCGCGCAGTTGTTCGTCCACCTGAGCACAACGCGGGCACAGGCAGGCTTTATTGCGCAGTTCCGCCGGCAAGGCTTCGAGCACTGCGGGGTCGATGCTGACGGAATAGCACCAGCACGCCTGGTCGGCAGTGCGCGGGTCGGCCAGGACGCAATCGTTGCGGGCGCCGCAGGCGGGGCAGAGGGTTGGCGTGGTCATCGGTCGGTTCAGGCTGTATCGGACAAGGTCCCGGTGAAACCCGGTGTGCCTTGCACGATACAGCCCCGCCGCGTTATTGCAAATCACGCTCCAGCACCACCACCCGTTGGCCTGCGCCAATGCCGCTGCCGGGCTGCACCGGAATTTCCCGCACGGTACCGGCGAACGGTGCGACTACCGGGATTTCCATTTTCATCGACTCCAGGATCACCAGCACATCTCCCGCCGCCACGCGTTCGCCAGCGCTGACCTGCACTTGCCAGAGATTGCCGGCGATGTGGCTGTCGATGCTGTATTCGTTGGCCTGCAAGGGCGTGTCTGCGCCCTGTGGTGCGGCGAGTTCCTCGCTGTCGAAATGCGCCTGGCCGCTGGCGATCCAGCGTTCGCGTTCGGCGTTGAACGCGCGCTGCTGTTGCCCGCGAAACGCGCCGATGCTTTCGGCTTCCTGCGCGAGAAAGGCCTGGTAATCCGTCAGGTTCAACTGGCTGTGTTCGATGCTCAGTTCAAACCGCCCAAGGGGGAAATCCCGGCGTATCTGCACCAGCTCATCGGCGCTCACCGGGTAAAAGCGGATCTGGTCGAAGAAGCGCAGCAACCACGGTTTGCCATCGAACGCGGCGACTTCCCGGTAGCGGTTCCACATCTGCAAGGTACGCCCGACGAACTGATAACCGCCGGGGCCTTCCATGCCGTACACGCACAGGTAGGCGCCACCGATGCCCACGGAGTTTTCGGCGGTCCAGGTGCGTGCCGGGTTGTACTTGGTGGTGACCAGGCGGTGACGCGGGTCCAGCGGCGTGGCCACGGGCGCGCCGAGGTAGACGTCGCCCAGGCCCATCACCAGGTAGCTGGCATCGAACACGGTGTGGCGCACTTCGTCGAGGTTGGCCAGGTCGTTGATGCGGCGGATGAACTCCAGGTTGCTCGGGCACCACGGGGCATCCTTGCGCACGGTGGTCATGTATTTTTCGATCGCCAGTTGGCAGGCCGGGTCGTCCCAGGACAGTGGCAGGTGGACGATGCGCGACGGCACTTGCAGGTTTTGGCTGGCGCAGACGGCGTGCCATTCGGCGGTGATCAGCGCCAGGAGGTCGGCGAGGGTAAGTTGTTCGGGCTGGTAGTGGATTTGCAGGGAGCGGATGCCGGGTGTCAGGTCGATGACGCCGTGCAGGGCTTGTGCTTCGAGGGCTTGCATCAGGGCGTGGGCGCGAAAGCGCAGCACCAGGTCGAGTTCCGGAGCGCCGATTTCCAGGAGCAGGTGGGTGTCGCCGGCGAGGCGGGCGACCAGGCGGGTGTCGGCCTGGCCGATGTCCAGAACAACAGGCGACCTGATCATTCCCACGCTCTGCGTGGGAATGCATACTGTGACGCTCTGCGTCATTGCGTCGACAGCGGGACGCGGAGCGTCCCAGGCGGCATTCCCACGCAGAGCGTGGGAACGATCCCATTTCAAGGCGAGGTCTCGGGCGGTCTTGATATCGACGGGGGTGAAGCAGATTTTGTCACCCGCCTTGAGCTGGCCCAGCCGCCACAAGTCCGCCTCGATCACTGTCACCGGGCATACAAACCCACCCAGGCTCGGGCCATCGGGACCGAGGATCACCGGCATGTCCCCGGTAAAATCCACCGCACCGATCGCATAGGGATTGTCGTGAATATTCGACGGATGCAACCCCGCCTCACCGCCATCCGTACGCGCCCACAGAGGCTTCGGCCCGATCAACCTCACACCCGTGCGGCTGGAGTTGAAATGCACTTCCCACTGGGTGGCAAAGAACGTCTCGATGTACTCGGGCTTGAAGTATTCCGGCGCGCCGTGGGGGCCGTAGATCACCCGCAGTGTTCGCACCTCGCCAAGCGGTTCAGGCACTAGCGTATTGCCGCAACTGAGATCCTCCAACGGCAGTAAGTGCAACACATCACCCGCCCGCAAAGCCCGCCCGCCATGCCCACCAAACTGGCCAAGGGTGAAGGTACTTTTGCTTCCCAGATAATCCGGAACCTGCAGCCCGCCGCGCACGCAAAGGTAGCTGCGAGCACCGGCCCCGGCGATGGTGCCCAGGTTCAAGGTTGCGCCCGCCGGGATCAGCAACGCGGTGTTCATCGGTACCGCTTCATCATTCAAGCGCAGCACAATGTCTGCACCCGTCACCGCCACCACCGCCGCACAATTGAAGCGCAGCAACGGCCCGCTCATGGTGATTTCCAGCGCAGCGGTGCCCTCGGCATTGCCCAGCAGGCGATTGCCCAGGCGCAGCGCGCGACTGTCCATCGGCCCCGACGGCGGCACGCCTACGGCCCAGTAACCGAGGCGCCCCGGATAGTCCTGCACACTGGTTTGCGTGCCGGCGCTGAGCACTTCAAACGTGTTGGCGTGGTACACCAAATCTTCAAGGCAGCGCGTCCACGGATGGCCACTGGCGAACGGTGTAGCGAGCAGAATCTGGCGCAGATAATCGCGGTTGGTTTCCACGCCGTACAGTTGGCTGTTGCTCAGGGCTTGATGCAAATCCAGGCGTGCCTGTTCGCGGGTCGGCGCCCAGGTGATGAGCTTGGCGATCATCGGGTCGAAGTAGGGCGGAATCTCGCAACCGGCCTCCACCCACGTGTCGATGCGCAGGCCTTCAGCGACCGGGAAGTCCACATACGTCAAAAGCCCCGGGCTTGGCTGAAACTCCCGGCCCGGATCTTCGGCGTACAGGCGTGCCTGAATCGCGTGGCCGTGAGGCTTCAGTTGCAGTTCCCGCAATGGCGGCATTTCCCCGGCGGCCAATTGCACCATCCAGCGCACCAGGTCCACGCCCCACACTTGCTCGGTGACGCCATGTTCCACCTGCAACCGGGTGTTCACTTCCAGAAAATAGAAGCGGCCATCGGCGCTATCAAAGATAAATTCCACGGTGCCGGCGCTGCGGTAATTCACTGCCTTGGCCAGGGTGATGGCGGCACGGCACAGCTCATCCGCCATGCCGTCGGGCAGGTTCGGCGCCGGGGTTTCTTCAAGCACTTTCTGGTTGCGCCGCTGCACCGAACAGTCGCGCACGCCGAGGGCGATCACCTCGCCGCAGCCGTCACCAAACACCTGCACTTCCAGGTGCCGGGCGTGCTGGATGTACTTCTCGATAAACACACCGGCATCGCTGAAATTGTTCTGGCCCAGGCGTTTCACCGCCTCGAAACAGTCGCGCAATTCATCGGCGCTTTGGCACACGCGCATGCCGATCCCGCCACCACCGGCGGTGCTTTTAAGCATGATCGGATAGCCCACGGTTTCCCCGGCCAGTAGTGCGGCGTCGAGGCTGTTGAGCAGCTCGGTGCCTTCGAGCAGCGGGATGTTGTGCTGCCTGGCCAACGCGCGCGCGGTGTGCTTGAGGCCGAATACCCGCAGCTGTTCCGGCGTCGGGCCGACGAAGGCGATGCCTGCTGTTTCGCAGGCTTCGGCGAAGGCGGCGTTTTCCGATAGAAAGCCATAGCCGGGATGAATCGCGGTGGCGCCACACGCCTTGGCCGTGGCGAGGATTTTCTCCACCGACAAATAGGTGCCGGCCGCCGCGCCTTCGCCCAGGCTGTAGGCCTCATCCGCTTGCTGGATATGCAGGCTCGCGGCATCGGCTTCGGAATACACCGCCACGCCCTTGACCGAAAGCTCACGCAAGGTGCGCAGGATGCGGCAGGCGATGGCGCCACGGTTGGCGATCAACAGTTTTTCGAACATGGCAAAACCCCGCAGGCCGATGAGTGCTCGGCCTTGTCCTGGGATGCGGGCCGTCCCGCAAATGTGGATGGCGCTGCGGTCGTCCGCAGCGCATGCAGTCAGTGTGGGAGGTGGAGTGTGGGAGCGGGCTTGCTCGCGAATGCGGTGGTTCAGTCAATACATCAGTCGCCT
>NZ_JBSVWQ010000061.1:0-31148 GCF_054071215.1 Pseudomonas sp. SDO5522_S412
CAGGTACACCCAGTTGATGCCATCGCCGGCAAGCCAGCTCCTACAGTGGACCGTGAGCCGCTGTAAGAGCAAAACCCTAAGGCCTTACCCGCGCCACCCGCCACACCTTGTTCCCCACATCATCCGCCACCAGCAACGCGCCCTGCCCGTCCAACGCTACACCCACCGGACGCCCCTGAGCCTCTCCATCACCATTTAAAAACCCAGTCAGGAAATCAACAGGCACACCCGACGGCTTTCCGTCCCGGAACGGAATAAACACCACCTTGTACCCCGCCTGCGGATTACGGTTCCAGGATCCATGCTCCCCCACAAACACCCCATCGGCAAACACCGCTGGCATCCCCCGCGCATCGGAAAAAGTCAGGCCCAACGGCGCAACGTGAGTCCCCAGCGCGTAGTCCGGTGCAATCGCCTGGGCGACCTTGTCCGGACGCGGCGGCTGCACCCGGCTGTCAACGTGAGCCCCGTAATAACTCCACGGCCAACCGTAGAACGCGCCGTCCCGCACCGACGTCAGGTAATCCGGCACCAGATCGCTGCCGATCTCGTCGCGCTCGTTGACCACCGTCCACAACTGCGTAGAGCCGGGTTTCCACGCCAGCCCATTGGGATTGCGCAACCCACTGGCGAACAGACGCTTCTGCCCACTGGCAAGATCCAACTCCCAGATCGCAGCACGCCCTTCCTCGGCGTCAAGCCCATTCTCACCCACATTGCTGTTGGACCCGACGGTCACATAAAGCTTGGTACCCTCAGGATTGGCCAGGACGTTTTTGGTCCAGTGATGATTGATCCCGGCCGGCAGATCAGTGACCTTCACCGGCACGGCATCGATGTGAGTCTGGCCCCGAACATAAGGCACCTTGACCACCGCATCGGCATTGCCGATATACAACTCATCCCCCACCAACGCCATGCCAAACGGCGACGTCAGCCCACCGAGAAACTCACTCTTCACCTCGGCACGCCCATCACCGTCGGCGTCCCGCAGCAGCGTGATCCGGTCGGCGCTCGGCGTATCGGCACCGACCCGCCCCATCACAAACCCCATCGCGGTACGACGCGCCCAGGCGAGCAAACCCGTGCCGCCGTCCGTGGCACCTTCAGGCATGGGCGGATGGTTACTCTCGGCTACCAGCACGTCGCCATTGGGCAAGGTGTACACCCAGCGCGGATGGTCAAGGTCCGCGGCCAACGCCGTTACCGTGAACCCATCGGGCGCCGTTGGCTGGGCATTACCGGGCCAGCCGACAGCCTTGGAAACCTTGAGTGTCGGGATCAGTGATGCAGTGGGTTCGGGCAGTTGCGGGCTTGGCCCCACACCGGCCTGAAACGGCAGTTTGGAGGAATCGCCACAGGCGCTGAGGGCAGCCGTGGCGGTGATCAGCAGCGCAAGGCGGCTTGGTGCATTCATTGGGAAACCTCGGGACAGCCCTTTATCGGGCAGGCAAAAACCCGACGGAGTATCGCGTCATTCCCCGACACCAAACACCGCCTACCGCGCAATTGAGTTTTAACTCAGTCGCACGAGTGGCTCGGCAGCACTCTCAGGCTTTCCAAGGCCCCAACGCCAGGCTGTAGGGAGAAAACCCCTCGAACTGCCAACGCAGCGCCAGCGCCGCATCCCTTCGGACCACGTGTTCCACGGTCACCTTCCACAACCGCTCAGCCCCCTCGAACGTGGCCACTTCATCTCCTTCAAGAATCACCTCGGCCCGCCCGGCCACCTGCAACACATCACCCGTAGCAAAATCCACAAACAGCAAGCCCGCAACCGGGTTGACCTGCACATTGCCCAAGGTGTTGAAAAACGAGTTGCCGGTAAAATCGGGAATCGTCAGCACCTCTCCCTCCAACCGCACAAACCCACTGTTGCCGCCTCGGTGTGAAACGTCCACCGAACGCTTGGCCGCATCTCCTTCCAGGTCCACATAGCTGGCGACGAAAAACGTATCAGCGCTGCGAATCAGCGCCCGGTCAGCGTCATCGAGCGAGTTCGCGCGCCGCACAATACCTTTAGCAGCGCGCTGCCCCCGGGCCCCCGGGTCCACCGCACGCAACTGGATGTACTTCGGGCAATTTCCAAACGTGTGCACCACCGCCACAGTAAAACCGTCGACGCCGGCAGCCCCGATAACCCCGTTCATGCGATTACGCCGCCGCGTATTCAGGTCAATGCCCAACAGCCCGACCGACGCGCCTTGTTGCAGCCCGCTCCCGGCGGGGTCACTCTCCGCAGGCAGGCTGTCGATACGCAAGCTGTAGGGGTCCGGCGAATACGCAAACCCCGGCGTGCCCTCCAGCAGCGTGGCCCAGGGCAGCCCCTGCTCATCCACGGCCCCCACCACCAGATAGGGCAACAACTCATAAAAAGCCCGATGCTGCTCCGGCAAGTGATCCCGTATCACCTTCGCGCCGATCACCTCCATGCGCTCGGCCACGCCGGCACTTTGCTGCAACTGCCGCTCGCCGGCATGCCATGGCGAAACGGGGGACGCGTCCTGGTGATTCATGATCAAGCCCTCGGTGAATGAAACGCCGGATGTTCACGCAATGCCGCCACGCTGAAATCGACAAAACTGCGCACCCGCATCGAAGCGTTGCGCCCTTCGCGGTAGACCACATGCACCGGCAGCGGCGGCGGTTCATAGGCCTGCAATACTCGACACAGTTGCCCGCTCGCCAGGTGCTCGTGCACCGGGTAGCTCAAGCACCGGATCAACCCTGCGCCCTGCACCGCCGCATTGATCGCGCCCTGCACCGTGGTGCAACCGAGACGCGCCCGGGCCTTGATGCTGGCGCCCTGGAAATCCCACTGCACCCAATTCGAATACGCCTGGCTGGCGACCAGCCGATGCTCCTTGAGCGCCTCCGGTTGCACCGGTTCGCCATGGCTTTGCAGATAGCCGGGGCTGGCACAGACGATGTTGCGCACATGGCCCACGGGCCGGGCAATCAGGGATGAACCGGGCAGTTCCCCCACCAGGACTGCCACGTCCAGGCCGTCTTCATTCAGGTTCGGATAATGATCGTGGTAATGGGCAAACAGGCGGACTCCGGGATAGCGCTCCAGGTAGCCGGCCAACAGCGGCGCCATCACATAACGGCTGAACAGCAACGGAAAAAACACCCGCAGGTTTCCCTCGGCCTGCGCATGCGAGCCTTGGGCAGACGCTTCGGCGGCGCTCACGCCGTCAAGGATCCGCGAACAGTCGGCCATGAACGTCGCCCCGGCTTCGGTGAGGCGAATGCCCCGGGTGCTGCGCTGTACCAATGGCACCCGCAAGCGCGTCTCCAGCCGGTCAATCGCGCGGATCACAGTGGGCCCCGAGATGCCCAGGGAGCGGGCTGCCGCGGCCAGGCTCGGCTGCCGGGACAGCGCCTGGAAGATCTGCATGTCGCGATAACGGTCCATCAGGCCGGCCGCTGCATCGATGGGTTGAGCGCAGCATCCTGCCCCAGCCGGCTGACCAGAAAATCCACGAACGTGTTGACCTTCGCCGGTACCCGGGCGTTGTTCTGGAACACCACATGGATCGGCAAGGCCGGCGGTTCGAAGTCTTGCAGGATGATCTCCAGTGCGCCTGCACGCACATCGCTGGCCACCTGATAAGACAACACCCGTGTGACGCCCCAGCCCAGGCGCGCGAGGTTGATCGCCGCGTTGTTGGCGGTGACTACCAGGCGCGGCTCAACGGCCACGCTCAACGGCTGGCCGCCTTCCCTGAACTGCCATTCGCTGACCAACTGGCTGGAAGACGACGTGACAATCTTCGCCTCACGCAGTTGCCCGGGGTGCAGTGGCCGGTGCCGCTCAAGGTAAGCCGGCGCCGCGCACACTACGCGACGCACCTCGCCGACCTTGATCGCCTGCTGGCCGGGTTCCTGCAAATGCCCGATGCGCACGGCCACATCGACGCCTTCATCGGTCATGTTGACCACACGGTCCACCAGCAAGGCGTTGATGCTGACCTGGGCAAACAGGTCCAGGTACTCCCCCAGGATTGGCGCGACGAACAACTCGCCGAACAACACCGGCGCGGTGACCGTCAGGTGCCCCCACGGGATCGAGAAGCTGCCTGCTGCCGCTTCTTCGGCCTCAGTCAACTCCGCGAGGATGCGCCGGCAATCGTCCAGGTAACGCTGGCCGGCCTCGCTCAGGTGCAGGCTGCGGGTGGTGCGCGAAAGCAACTGGGTGCCAATACGCGCCTCCATCGCGGCAATCGCGCGGGTCACGCTGGGGGGCGAGATATTCAGGCGCCGGGCCGCCGCGGCAAAGCCCTGTTCTTCGGCGACGGCGAGGAAAATCTGCATTTCCTGGAAACGGTCCATGAGTCCCCTTAATCGAATGTGGTCCACCAAACCAGTGGCTTGGGAGCGGTTGTGGCGAGGGAGCTTGCTCCCGCCGGGCTGCGTAGCGGCCCCAAAATCCTGGGAGCGCTTCGCACTGGCGCGCCAACCCGGTCCAGCGGGAGCAAGCTCCCTCGCCACAAAAATCTTCAAGCCTTGGCCAAGCCCACAGCCGTGCGTTGCATACCGATAAAACCCGGCAGCGCCTCGATACTGCCCAGCCAGGCGCGAACCTGCGGATAGTCGTCCAGCGCGACATTCCCCTCCGGCGCATGGGCGATGTAGGTGTAGTGCGCGATATCGGCAATCGTCGGCAGGTCACCAGTGAGAAAACGACTCTGCTCCAACTGGTGCTCTACCACTTTGAGGAATGCGTGGGAGCGGCTGATGGTCGCCTCGGCATCCAGCGCGGCACCGAACACAGTGATCAATCGCGCCGCAGCCGGCCCGGTGTGCAGTGGTCCTGCCGCAGCCGAGAGCCAACGCTGCACACGGGCCTGGGCCAAAGGCTCGGTCGGCAGCCACTGGGCGGTGCCATATTGGCCGGCGAGGTACACCAGGATCGCGTTGGAGTCCGCCAGCACCACGCCGTTATCATCGATCACCGGCACCTGGCCGAAGCTGTTGAGGGTGGCCAGGAACTCAGGGGTTTTGTGCGCGCCTTGCTTCAGATCGACGTGCACCCGCTCAGCGGGCACGCCCAGCAGCGACAGCATCAACTCAACCCGGTGGGAATGGCCAGACAAGGGGTAACGGTACAGTTTGATCATGACGGGCTCCGCGATGTGCCAGGGACTCGACCCGGTGATCGGGTCGATAACGCTTATGTTCCTCCGCTACGGCACGCAGCAGAATAGCCAGTTTTTACAATCCAGCATTTCACCGGATGAAACAATCAATCGCCAAACAACTCGTCGATCAGGTTGAACAGGGTGGTTTTCACCGGGCTGTCGAGCTCGGTCCACGCCAGGCCGGTCCTGGCCCGGAACGCCCCCAACGCCAGGTGCCTGGACACGCAATTGGCCGGCAGCGCCCGGGCCGCCTGCAGCGGCAACACACCCACACCCAGCCCGGCCGAGACCAGCGCCAGCATGGTGGTGAACTCGCCGAGTTCGGAGGCGATCTCCAGCGGCACGCCCATCGCCTGCACGAATTCATCGTAGAAACCCGGTGCATAACGCCGGGCCAGGATGAACACCGGCACCTTGAGCAAGTCCGTCGGCTGAATGGTTTCCTGGGTCGCCAACGGATGCTCGCCGGGCAAGGCGACCACGAAGCTTTCCTGCAGCACCTCAAGGGTCTGCACGCCGGGATAGGCCGCCGGCAAACGCATCAGGCCGAAATCCAGCTGGCCGTTTTTCAACGCAGCCGCCTGATCCGGGCCGGGCATGTCCTTGAGCTCCAGTTCAATTCGCGGGTAGCGCTGGTGCACCGCACGAATCAACCCGGGCAGCAATTGCGGCAATACCGACGAGACAAACCCCAGGCGCACCCGGCCGATCTCCCCGCGGTTCGAAGCCCGGGCGGCATCGGCGGCGCGGGCAGCCTGGTGCAGGGTGGCGAGGGCTTCCGGCAGAAACACCCGCCCGGCTTCCGTCAGTGTGACCGAGTGCCGGTTGCGGTCGAGCAGGCGCACGCCCAGGCCGCTTTCGAGCAGTTTGATCTGCATGCTCAGCGCCGGTTGCACGATCGACAACTGCGCGGCCGCCCGGCCGAAATGCAGTTCCTGGGCGAGCACGACAAAGGCGCGCAGGTGCTTGAGTTCCATCAGGTTGGCTCCGGTTATCACGGTTATTGATCACCCCATCACAAATGAAAATTGGACGCCGGGCCCTGGCTGCGCTGAAGTAAAGCCCGTGATGCACGATATGACAGGGTTTGACGTATAACAATGAGAGCGGCGCCCCGCACTCGGATTGATAGTGTTGATCACCTGTCTCAGTCTTCGGAGATCGCCCCATGCAGCGTGTTTTAGACAGTTTCCGCCTCGACGGCCGCCTGGCCTTGATCACCGGCTCCAGCGCCGGCATCGGCCTGGCCATCGCCCGTGGCCTGGCCCAGGCTGGCGCACGGGTAGTGCTCAACGGGCGCAACCGCAGCACCTTGCGTGACAGTGCCGCGTTGCTGGCGGCGGAAGGCCTGGAGGTGCACACCCAGGCGTTCGATGTCACCGACGGCGCGGCGGTGTTGGCCGCCGTGGCGGAGATCGAAGAGCGCCTGGGCCCGCTGGACATCCTCGTCAACAACGCGGGCATGCAACGTCGCGGGCCGCTGGAGGAGTACAGCGAAACCCACTGGCGCGAGTTGATGAGCACCAACCTGGACAGCGCCTTCCTGGTCGGCCAGGCCGTGGCCCGGGCGATGATCCCGCGCAAGCGGGGGCGCATCATCAATATCTGCTCGGTGCAAAGCGAACTGGGGCGCCCGGGCATCGCCCCGTATGCCGCCAGCAAAGGCGCGCTGAAAATGCTCACCAAAGGCATGGCCATCGACTGGGGCCCCCACGGGCTGACGGTCAATGGCATCGGCCCCGGCTATTTCAAGACCGAACTGAACGCCAACCTGGTGGCCAACCCCGAATTCAGCGACTGGCTGGTGCAGCGCACACCGAGCCGGCGCTGGGGTGACGTCGCCGAACTGGCGGGCGCTGCGGTATTCCTTGCCAGCGACGCGGCAAGTTTCGTCAACGGTCATATCCTGTACGTGGACGGTGGCATCACCGCCTCGCTGTAACCTGGAGAATTTCATGCACGCGATTGTCTGCCATGCCTCGAAAGACCTGCGGGTAGAACCGCAAACCGAACCCCAGGCACTGACGCCCGACCAACTGCGGGTGCGCATTGCCCGGGGCGGGATCTGCGGCTCGGACCTGCATTACTACCAGCACGGCGGCTTCGGCACCGTGCGGTTGCGCGAGCCGATGGTGCTCGGCCACGAAGTATCGGCGGTGATCGAGGCGGTAGGCCGTGAAGACGGGCCGTTCAAGATTGGCCAACGCTTGTCGGTCTCGCCGTCGCGGCCTTGCGGGGGTTGCCATTATTGCCATCAAGGGCTGCCGAACCATTGCCTGAACATGCGTTTCTACGGCAGCGCGATGCCCTTCCCTCACGTGCAGGGTGCGTTTCAACAAAGCCTGGTGATCGAAACGCACCAGGCGCATCTGCTGGCCGATCATGTGAGCCTTGCCGAGGGTGCAATGGCTGAACCGTTGTCTGTGGGTTTGCATGCCATCCAGCGTGCCGGGGTGGTGTTCGGCAAACGGGTATTGGTCACCGGGTGCGGGCCCATCGGCAACCTGTTGATCGGTAGCCTGCGGGCAGCGGGCGCGGGGGAAATTGTTGCGGTGGACCTGGCCGCCGGGCCCTTGGCCTGCGCCGAAAAAATGGGCGCCAGCCGTACTCATAACCTGGCGGAAGACGCCGACGCGTTGAAGCGGTATACCGCCGAAAAAGGCTACTTCGACGTGATGTTCGAAGTCTCCGGCAGCGCCCAGGCCCTGCGCAACGGCCTGGAGTGCATGGCCCCGCGCAGCGTGCTGGTGACGGTCGGTCTGGGTGGCGAGGTCTCGCTGCCGTTGAATATGCTGGTGAGCAGGGAGATCGACTTGCGGGGCACCTTCCGCTTCCATTCGGAGTTTGCCCAGGCGGTGGATTTGCTCAATCGCCAGGTGATTGATGTGCGTCCGGTGATCTCCCACACCGTGCCGTTCAGCGAGGCGGTGCAGGCGTTTGAACTGGCGGCGGACAAGAGCCAGGCGATGAAGGTGTTGCTGGATTTTGGTGTGGGTGATTGAACCGGATCTCGACAGCTCCCACAGGGTTGCGGTGCATTTTGGGGATCCGATAGCGCCTGCGCTACACCCGCTCTTCGAGCCTGAACCGCAGGAAACGATGGCTGGCTGAAAACAGTCGACGGTAGGTCAGCAACACCGCACCTACCGTGCCCAACGCCGACGACGCAGCGATCAAAAACATAATCACAATCTGATAACGCACCGCGTCCACCGGACTTTCCCCGGCCAGCACCTGGCCAGTCATCATCCCCGGCAAGCTCACAATCCCCACCACCGTCATCTGGTTCAGCGTCGGAATCATCCCGGCCCGCACAGCCTGGCGAATCGCATCCTGCGCCGCCTCCCAGCGTGAACCACCGAGGGCCAGAATCATCTCGATGGTATTGCGGCCGGAGGTCAGCTCCTGAGTCATACGCTCAATCCCCAGAGACACCCCGGTAAGCGTATTACCCAGAATCATCCCAAGGATCGGAATCGCATACTGCGGCTCGTACCACGGGTGAATCCGGATAATCGCGAACAGGCCAACAGCCGTCACCAACCAGGAACTGCCCCACACCGACACAATACTGTCGGCCCGCTGCCCCGCATAGGTCCGCTTCCCACGCCCGGCAGCCGAGAGCCCGGCGATCAGAGTCATCAGGCACATCAGCGGCAGCACCACATACCAGTAGGCAAATTCAAAGACCCAGCCCAGCAGGTAACCGATCGCCAACAACTGCACCACCGTGCGCACAGCCGCCCAGAACAGCTGACGCTCCAGCCCCAGCCGCAACAACAGCGACAGCGCACCGTTGATCAGGATCAGCGAGGCGGCGATGGCCATGTCCAGTGCCGTGAGGTCGTGATAATTCATGGCTGCACGGCCCCCGTCAGCACGCCGGCGTCCATATGCAAATGGGTGGTGCTCATGCGTTGCGCCTGCTCAAGGTCGTGGGACACCCAGATATAGGCGTGAGCGCTATCCGCTTCGGCCCAGGCACTGATCAACGCCTCGACCTCCCCGGACGAGGCCGGGTCAAGAGCGGCGGTAGGTTCGTCCAGCAACAACACATCGGGATTCAGTTGCAGGGTACGGATCAGTGACACCACCTGGGACTCACCACCGGATAAATCCCCGGCATTTTTTGCCAGAAAGCCCGACTCCTTGCCCGCGTGGGCCAGCAGCGCCTTGACCGCCTGCGGGTCGAAACTCAGGTGATGCAAGGCCTTGAGGCTGTAGGGGAAACGCAAGTTGTCTTCCACCGTGCCTTCGATCAGCGCCGGGCGTTGGGAGAGGTAGCTGATGCGGCTGCGATACTGCGGGACTTGCGCGTTGGCGATGGGCTGCCCGTTCCAGAGGATATCCCCTGAGGTCGGCGCGTCGAGCAAGGCGAGTGCCCGAAGGAATACACTTTTGCCGGAGCCGGACGAGCCGGTGATGGAGATGCGGTCGGCGCGGTGCAACTGGAAGTTCGTGGGCTGCAGCAGTTGCAGCTGGCGGCGCTCGTCCATCCGCGTGAGCGCCCGGGTTTCGACTAATACGCTCATGGCGTTGATGATCCTTGTTCCTGATTCAGACGCAAATGGTAAGACAGGGCACGTCCCCCGTGGCGAGGGAGCTTGCTCCCGCTGGGCTGCGAAGCGGCCCCAATAAAGCCACTGCGATACACCTGAAAAAACACCGTTAATTTCTTGGGGCTGCTGCGCAGCCCAGCGGGAGCAAGCTCCCTCACCACAGCAGCTCCCTCACCACAACAAGCTCCCTCGCCTCAGCGTTCTTCAGCGCTTGGGCTCCAGCGACACCAGGCGCGGCTTGATGGATTTCTCGCGCACCTCAAGCAACGCCAGGGTCACCGGCAACTTGAAACGTCGCCGCCCTGCACTGCCAGGGTTGAGAAACAGCCGCTCGCCGTGCCACTCGATCAATGGTTTGTGAGAGTGGCCAGTGATCACCAGCCGGATGCCCGGATCAAGCTCCTTCGGCACATCGGCAATGTCATGCACCAGCAACGCCCGCCAGCCGTTCAAGTCAAAATCCAGCCGGTCAGCCAAATGCTCTGCCCACGCGGCATCGAGGTCGTTATTGCCGCGCACCACATGCAATGGCGCAATCGAGGCCAGCAACTCAAGGATCTCCGGGCTACCGATGTCCCCGGCGTGAACAATCTGCTCGCACCCTTCCAGGGCCGCCAGGGCCTCGGCACGGAGCAAGCCGTGGGTATCGGAAATCACACCAACTTTCATGAACGTCTCCTGTGCAAAACCCCGGCGCGATCCACCGGGCGGCTTGCAATCAATCATTGCACTGCCTATATTTCCCGCCTGGCGCCATCTACGCCACCATCCGCGGAAAGGGCTGCGCCCAAGACCTTGACTGAATATCACATTTCTACGACTCCCAACCTTAAAGCGGACAAGGTTTGTACAAGGAGATCGTATGTCGCAATCATTCTCGTCCACTAACGGCCGTATCAACCTTGAGCAGCAACGCAAGCGCGCCAAGGAACTTTTGCAGCGCCTGAAAAGCGCCGATGCCGCCGCAACCCCGACCTTATCCGATGCCCAATGGTCGATCGCCAAGGAACTCGGTTTTCCCAGCTGGCCCAAGCTCAAGGCCCACGTCGATGCGGTGGATTTTGCCGCCCGCCATCCAGGTTTCGACGCCAGCGATGAAGCCCGCACCACCCACTGGCGCTGCGGCAATGATATCGCCCACAGCCTGGGCGTGGCGGGGTTCAAGGGCCGCTTCCGGATGCTGATTGACCCATTGTGCATGGGCCCGGTGCAGGACCTGCCTGCCGAGCAATACCAGGCCGTTCGCAGCCGCTATATCAGCCAGGTGTTTGCCATGGATGAGGCCGAAGTGGCGCGCCGGCATGCGGACGAATATCACCATCTTGAACAACTGGGCAGCGCCGGCCACAGCGTGTTGTGGTGTGAGGCGGATGCGTACGATCAGTTGTTCCTGATTCGCGCGCTGGCTGGGCTTGAGCATCTGCCTGAAAAACTGGAGTTGATCGAAGTCGATCGTATCCCCGGCGTGCAGCGTTTTATCGGCATCGGCCAACTGGCGCCTGAAGTATTGGCGTGGTTGTGGCCGCAGCGCCGACAGGTCGACGAGGACATGCTGCAACTGGCGCGACAGGCCTGGCTGGCGTATTGCGCCAGCTCGCCGATCAAGCTGGCGGAACTGGCCCGGAGTAGCTCCACCTCCCTGCCCTTCCTGGCCCCGGCATTGCGCCGACAGTTGCAGGAGTTACCAGGTGTGCAGGACGGTTTGTCCCTGACCGAGCGCCTGTCCCTGCAATACGTGGATGAAGCCGGGCCGGTGCCGTTTGGCCGGGTGTTCGCCGAGCTGATGGGCAAGCGTGAACCGCTGCCGTACCTGGGAGACATGATGTTTCATGCGCTGATGCGGCCGTTGATCGATGGCGAGAATCCCCTGTTGATCGAGTCCGGGGCCCAGTTGCCATGGCCGCAGCGGGTGTTGGCGCTGACTGCGCTGGGTCGCCAGGTTCTGAACGGCGCAGCCTACTGGCCGGATCATGCAACGGAAGAACGCTGGGTGGGTGGCGTCTGCCTGCGACCGCGCCACCCGCACTGGACAATTGACGAACATGGCATGCCCGTATGGCGTGATTGATTCTTCGCGACAGCTTTGATCTGTGTCATGTTGAGCCAAACAGGTAACGGTTCAGCGCGATGACCTTACAACAGCTCAACTACTTTCTCGCCGCCATCGAGCACGGTACGTTCTCCAAGGCGGCGGAAAGCCTGCATATTTCCCAACCCTCATTGTCCGAGCAGATCCTGCGGCTGGAGGAGCACCTGGGTACCCACGTGTTCATCCGCACCAATCGCCGACTGATGCTCACCGAAGCCGGACGCCGCCTGCAGCCATTTGCACAAGGCATGGTGACGTCAGCACGCCAGGGCTATGAAGCGGTGCAGGCTGTGCGTGAACTGTCCGGTGGCGTGGCCAGTTTTGGCACCTTCGGCACCGCCCACCACTATTTCCTCACGGACCTGATCGAGCAGTTCCGCACCCAGCACCCGGATATGCGGATCAAGATCGTCGGCTACAACTCCTCGGAAATCGCCGAGCTGGTGAGCCAGGGCGAAATTGAAGCGGGGCTGGTGATGCTGCCGATCAAGCAGCAGAACCTGACCGTCAGCGAGCCGGTCTGGTCGGCCCAGGTCGGCTATATCAGTGCCGACCCGGAGCGACTCAAGGGCCCGAAAACCATCAGCGACCTGGCGGTGGCACCGTTGATTCTCACCGAGGCGCGCTGGCGCACCGCCGACCCGATTCGCCGGTTGTTGGGGCAATTGGCGTCCAAGGGCGGCGAGGTGCTGGACCCGATCATCGAAGTGGAGCACCAGATCACCGGCTTCGAGCTGGCTGCGCGCGGGCTCGGCGATGTGATTGCCACGCGCCCGATCCTGCATCAGCTGGGCTTCAATGATCGCTTGGGCTGGGTGCCGATCAGCCCGGCGATCTTCGAGGTATTCGGCTTTATCCATCGCCACGACACGCCTATTTCGCCGCCCACCCGGGTGCTGATCAACCTGATGCGCAGCCACTTGAGCCGCATCCAGAACCTGTATGCGCACCTGGAGACGCTCTAGCCATAGGGATCACCTATAGGAAACACATGACTTAGCCCATTCATCCACCTCTTGCCGAGCGGGATACTCCAGCCAGCGACGCCACAACAGGCGCTTGAATGGGGAGCCAGCATGTCCAATCACTACTGCATCATTGGTGCCGGGGCCGCAGGGCTGGCGGCGCTGAAGACCATGACCGACGCCGGTTTCGAGGTGGACTGCTTCGAAAAGTCCGCGAACATCGGCGGTCACTGGAACAGCGACTACGATGCCTTGCACCTGATCACCCCCAAGAGCAGTTCCTTCTTTGACGGGTTCCCGATGCCCGCTGACTATCCGGTGTACCCGAGCCGCGATCAGGTCAAGGCGTACATGAACGCCTACACCGACACCTTCGGCCTGCGCGAAAAGATCACCTTCAACACCGAAGTGCGCAGCCTGAAGCCCCTGGACGAGAACGGCGAAGCGGGCTGGCAGGTGACCCTGGCAGACGGCACCCACAAACACTACAGCGGCGTGCTGGTGGCCAACGGTCACCTGTGGGATTGCAAGATCCCGCAAGTAAGCAAGGGGTTCACCGGCGTGTCGATTCACTCCGGCGAATACCGCAACGTGCAGCAGGTGCAAGGCAAGGTGCTGGTGGTGGGGTTTGGCAACTCCGGATGCGACCTCGCAGTGGATGCCGCCCAGGCTCGCCTGGACACCACCATTGCGATCCGACGCGGCCAGCTGTTCCAGCCCAAGACCCTGTTCGGCCTGCCCCGGGGCGAGCTGCCGCTGCTGGGGCAATTGCCGCCAGAACAGCAGAACATGCTCATGAACATGCTGATCATGGCCAGCGTCGGCACCCACAAGAATTACCCCGGGCTACCGGCACCGGATACCTACGACCTGGATGCGCAACCGCCGGTGGTCAACACCTTGCTGCTGTACTGGATCCAGCACGGCCGAATCAAGGTCGCACCGGGTATCGAGAGCATCCAGGGCAAGACTGTCACGTTCACCGATGGCAGCCAGGTCGATTACGACACCATCGTCTGGGCTACCGGTTTCAACACGCGCCTGCCGTTCCTCGATGAACGCCTGCTGCAATGGCGCGACGGTGTTCCGCTGCGTACCGCCGCGATGACCTTGCCGACCAACCTGGAAGGCCTGTTCTACATCGGCCTGGGCGCCCCACGTGGCCCGCAATGGCCGGTGTATTGCGAGCAGACCCGGCTAGTGATGCGCTTTCTCACCCTGCGCGAGCGTGGCATGCAAGGCCTGGCGGCGAAGTTTGCCCAGTTGCAGCCGGCCGACTCACGCATCGATATCGTCAAGCGCGAATGGCTGAGCAACTACCAGGACACCCAGCGCCAACTGGATGTGCTGGAACTGGCTCTGCAACCCGGCACCCCTCTTCCTCAATACGCCTGATCGGATAGCCCTTATGAACACTGCACCGCACTCCAGCGTTATCGTCACCGGGACGTCCTCGGGCATGGGCCAGGCCGTCGCACAGCGCTTTCAGGCCGAAGGCTGGCACGTCGTCGCTGTGGACGTAACACCCAGCACACAGCCGGCGAGCCCCTTGTTTTCGCCAGTGGTCGGCGACATCACCCAGGAGGCCACACTGGCCCGTACCCTCGATGCCGCCCTGGACGGCAAGGCACCGCTGCGAGCCGTAGTGAATGCGGCGGGGATCTTTCCCACGTCATCCCTGGATAGCTTCAGCGAAGCGCTGTACCGCAAGATATTCGACATCAACGTGCTGGGCTCACTGAACATCGCACGTATCGGCACCCGTCACCTGAAAGCCGCCGGCGGAGGCGCTATCGTGTTCTTCGCCTCGGTGGATGCGTTCACCGTGTCGAAAAACCAGTTGCTCTACAGCGCCTCCAAGGCTGCTGTGGTGTCGATGACCCGCTCCCTGGCCATCGAACTGGCCGGCGACAATATTGTGGTCAACGCACTGGCCCCGGGCTGGGTGGACACCGAAGGCACCCGTGCCGGCGGGCGCATCGAGGCCGCCATCGAATCGATCCCCTTGAAACGCGCCGCGCGGGTCGAAGAAATCGCCGACTGGGTCTGGCAACTGAGCGCCAAACCCTCCTACATAACAGGCGAATCATTGTGCATCGCCGGGGGCGTGTATATGCGATGACCCCAGCCTCCGCAGGCCCCGCGCATCAGACGTGGGCCTGCCACTCCCTATTGACTGCTGCCTCACTACAATTATTCCAGAGGGCAATATCATGGGCGAAGTTCACGCTTCCTCGATTCATCAAGGGTTTCCCGCCGACCGTGCATCGGCTGAACCCTCACGCAAACGGCTGACCAAAGCGGTCGTCGGCGTGACACTGGGCAATATGGTCGAATGGTTCGACTTTGCGCTCTACTCCTCTCTCGCCGGCATCATCGGCAAGACGTTCTTCCACAACGACAACCCGACCACCCAGTTGATGGCGATCTACGCCACCTTCGCGGCGGGCTTCCTGATTCGGCCACTGGGCAGCCTGGTATTCGGTCCCATTGGCGACAAGTTTGGCCGGCGCACGGCGCTGTCGCTGAGCATCACGCTGATGGCCGTCGCAACCTTCGCCATTGCCTTGATCCCGAGTTACGCGAGCATCGGCCTGTTTGCGCCCGTCCTGTTGATTCTCATGCGTCTGCTCCAGGGCCTGTCGGCGGGTGGCGAGTACGGCGGCTCCTGCACGTTCATCGCCGAGCATTCGCCGGACGAGCGACGCAGCTTTTTCACCAGTTGGCTGGAATTCGGCAATATCTCCGGGTTCCTGCTGGGCGGTGCAGTGGTCAGCCTGTTTACCCTGGGCCTGGGCGAACAAGCCATGCAGGACTGGGGCTGGCGCGTGCCCTTTGCGATTGGCGGCCTGCTCGGCCTGATCGCCCTCTACTTGCGCCTTGGCCTGGAAGAAACACCAGTGTTCAAGGAAATCCAGGCCAACGAAAAACTGCGAAAGGCGACGGGCGCCGAACCCAGCCTGTTCAGCTTACTGGTCAACGAATGGCCGAAAATCCTGCAATGCATGGGCCTGGTCACCGTGTTCAACGTGACCTACTACATCATCCTCGGGTACATCCCGGGTTATCTGGAAAACGTACTCGGGTACAGCAATACGTTCGCCAGGAACCTGGGGATGGCCGCGACGCTGTTCATGCTGGTGTTGATCCCGGTTTCAGGCTTGCTGGCCGACCGACTGGGCCGGAACCGGATGATCATTACCGGCTGCGTGCTGCTGATCGTCATGGCGTTCCCCTGCTTCATGCTGCTGCATACCCAGAGTGTCGGGTTGCTGCTGGCCGCCCTGCTGATCCTGACCCTCGCCCAGTTGTTTTTTGAAGGAGCGATGCCGGCCACCATGACTTCGCTGTTCAAGGCCCGCGTGCGCTACAGCGCCCTCGCCTTGAGCTACAACGTCGCGGTCTCGCTGTTCGGAGGCACGGCCCCGCTGATCAATACCTGGCTGATATCGATCACCGGCAACCAGATGATTCCCGCCTGGTACCTGATCGGCGGTGCCGTGGTCGGCCTGATTTCGATCCTGTTCGTCAAGGACTCCACCGGTAAACCCCTCCCAACATGAGAACCACCATGACCAGTAAAACCACAGCGCGGCAAACTATTTCCTCGGGCGGTCAGTACGAAAACGTGTTCGGTTATTCCCGCGCCGTTCGCGTGGGCAACCACCTGCACATCTCCGGCACCTGCGCCTCACCCGATTACGAACACAGCAATGCTTACGAACAGGCCCAGGCCATCCTCGTCACCGTCAACAAGGTGTTGGCCGAGGCGGGCATGGGCCCTGAAGACGTAGTGCGCACCGTGGTCTACCTGCGGGATATCAACGATGCCGCCTCCGTCGCCAAGGCACACAGCGAGGTGTTCGACGCCATTCGCCCGGCCAGCAGCCTGATTCAGGTGGATTCGATGCTGCGCCCCTGGCAGAAAGTCGAAATCGAAACGTACGCCATCGTTGCCGATTGACCCAGGCGATGAGTAAAAAACCGCGGCTTGGGCCGCGGTTTTTTTTGGTCCCGGTTATATCCATAGCAACAAACGATATTGGTATATACCAGATTGCTCCCTTATAAATCGCCCCCATCAAAAGACTGCAGGCTGGAGAAGCAAGCGATGGTGTCGGTAAAGGTAATGCTGGAGTACTTTCATCCCTGGCCGAATTCGGCGGGTTTGTACCTGGCGCGGGAACGCGGCTGGTACGCCGAGCTGGGCCTGGATGTGGAGTTGGTGGTGCACGACCCCTACCGTGGCGACACCCTTGAACACCTGCTGACCGGCGCGGCGGACTTCGGCATTTTCCCCAGCAACCGCCTGCTGGTCCGGCGCGGCCGGGGGCAAGCCCTGCAAGGCATCGCGGCGATCAATCATGCGGGCCTTGAGTCGATTCAAACCCTGACCGACTCCGGCATCCGCCGCCCACGAGACCTGGTGGGCAAGCGCCTGGCGCTCAACCCCACGCCACGGGGTTTGGCGATGGTGCGTCACCTGGTGAGCAACGACGGTGGCGACCCCGATGGCGTGATCCTGGTGGACAGCGGCGTGCGTGAGTTGCGGCCCGAACAGTTGGCCGAAGGCATCGCCGATGCCAGTTTCGGCGGCTACTGGGCCTGGGAAGCGTTGATGCACAGCCCAATCGAAGCAGAACGCCGGGTGGTGTTGCCGGTGGATCAGATTGGCGCACCGGCGTATCACAGCTACCTGTTGGGCGCCCACGAACGAACCCTCGCCGAGCAGCCCGGGTTGGTGCGTGATTTCCTCGCGGCCACTGCCCGTGGCTATCTCGCCGTGGCCGAAGAGCCAGCCATCGCGCTGGCAGCCTATGAGCACACTACACCGTATTTCCCGGCGGAATTGCTCAGCGCATCCCTGCACAAAATCGCTCCGACCTGGCTGCATGACGGTCGTTGGGGCGAGCAACGCCAGGCGCTGCTGAAACCTTATGCCGAGTGGCTGCACGAGCACGCGGTGCTCGACAATCCGCAGGTGTGGCAAGGGGCAACCAGCAACGCCTATCTGCCCGGGGCGACGGCATGAATCCACAACGCACCGCCCATGGCCTGGGGCTTGATCCGGTAGCTGCCGACTGGCCAGCGCTGCACGAAGCAGATATCCAACAGCTGCTGCACGAGTACCCGCAACTGGGTCAACTGCGCAGTTTGCATTGGCACAGCCCGCGACCGTTCTCCGCTGCCGGGCTGATCAATACCGGCAGCGCCACCCTGTTCGTCAAACGGCATCACCGGCACGTGCGCCAAGCCGCATGGCTGGAAGAAGAACACCGCCTGATCGCCCACCTGCATCGCCACGGCGCACCGGTTGCCGCAGTGGTGCCGAACCGCCACGGTGCAACGGCCACGACGCAAGGTGAATGGACCTACGAGATTCACCATGTCGCCGAGGGCCTTGACCTGTACCGCGATGCGCTGTCGTGGTCGCCCTTCCAAAGCACTCAACATGCGCAGGCGGCGGGTGTGGCGCTGGCTCGATTGCACCTGGCAGCCGAGCACTACAGCGCACCCCGCCGTCAAACAGAAGTGCTGCTGGCCAACGCCCGGGTGATCGAACAACCCGCGCCACTGGCCGCGATCGCCAACACCCCCGCGCTGACCGAGTACCTCGCCGACAAGGATTGGCACGCACGGCTGACCGAGCTGCTGTTGCCCTGGCACGCGCCCCTGCAACCCTTGCTGCACCAACAACCGGCGCTCTGGACCCATAACGACTGGCACGCCTCGAACCTGCTGTGGCATGCAGACGGCAACGTCGCCAGCGTGCTGGACTTCGGCCTCGCCGACCGCACCTTCGCCCTCTACGACCTGGCGACCGCCATCGAACGCAACGCCGTGCCCTGGCTGGACCTGGACAGCGGTGGCCTGGCAGCAGCGGACCTCGACAGCGTCGACGCATTGCTCACCGGCTATCACCGGGGCCGGCCATTGAGCGCCCAGGACCTGCACACCCTGAGCGCCCTGCTGCCGTTGGTGCATGTGGATTTTGCCCTGTCCGAAATCGCGTACTACCAAGGCGTAGTGGGTTCCACCCGCAGTGCCGACGTGGCCTATCACGCCTACCTGCTGGGCCATCTGCAGTGGTTTGCCGGTGCCCAGGGGCAACGATTGCTCAACCACCTGCGGCGAAAATCCGTATGAGTATCCTGGTCGATACCGATTGGCTGCATGCTCACCTCGGGGAGCCCGGGCTGGTGATACTGGACGCCACCGTCGTCCTGCCGTCCCCGCGTTTTGACGGTGATTACCGGGTCGCCAGCGGTCATGCCGGTTGGCTGCACGCACATATCCCCGGCGCACGGCATGCCGACTTGCTGACCGATCTGGCCGACGTTCAAGCGAGCTACAGCTTCGCCCTGCCAACACCACAAGCCCTGATTCAGGCACTGGCGAATCTGGGTACAGGCGTCGGCAGCAACGTGGTGATCTACGATCGCGCCGACGGTTTCTGGGCCGCACGCCTGTGGTGGATGCTGCGCGGGCTGGGCATTCACGCCGGCGTGCTGGACGGTGGTTTCAACGCCTGGCAACGGGCGGGGTTACCGCAGCACAGCGGGCAGCCTGCAAACACACCCGTCGTCGAACCCTGGCCGATCAGCACATACGCACCACTGTGGATCGACCGCGCAGGCGTTGAGGCGGTGGCCGCAGGACAAGCACCCGGCGTACTCGTCTGCGCGTTGGGCAGCGCCTTGTTCGACGGCACCGCAGCCACCCGCTACGCCCGGCGCGGGCACATTCCCGGCAGCCACAACCTGCCGGCACGCACGCTGTTTGATGCACAGGGTCGCTACCTGCCCAAGGACGCCCTGGCCGTGGCTATCGGACCCACGCTGCTGCACGGCGACGGTCCATTGATTCTGTACTGCGGCGGCGGAATTTCCGCGGCGGCCAACGCCCTGGCCCTGACCCTGCTGGGTCGCCAGGACCTCGCACTCTACGACGGCTCGCTGCAGGAATGGGCCGCCGACGCACGCTTACCAATGACTACCGGAGCAGCTCCGGCCTGACGCCTTTTGCGGCGACCCCGGCTTTTTAATTTCGTACTGGCAACCCGTCCGTTGCGCAGCGCTGGGCCCCTTTGCGCCCAATAAAGCGCGAGGCGCCAGCGGGCAGGCCCTTGGAGCGCTCCTTTTATGGCAACACCGTACCGTCACACCCTGCTCGCCCTGAGCATCACCCTCGCCGCCACGGCCGCCCACGCCCAGGACGCGACCCTGGACACCGTCACCGTAGTCGGTGAACAGGCCACCGACTACCAGGCGAAAAAGGCCGCTGTCGCCGGCTTCGATAACGCCCCGCTGCTGGACACCCCGGCCTCGGTGGCGGTGATCACCGAGGCTCGCCTGAAAGACCAGCAAGCCCGCCTGCTCAGTGAAGTATTGAAGAATGACGCCTCGGTCGGCGACAGCTATGCGCCGGTGGGTTACTACGAGAATTTCGTGGTGCGCGGTTTCTCGTTGAACCCGGCCAGCAGCTACAAGATCAACGGTCGCACCATCACCGGCGAACAGAACGTCGCACTGGAAAACAAGCAGCAAGTGGAAGTGCTCAAGGGCTTGTCCGGGCTGCAAAGCGGCGTGTCCGAACCCGGCGGCTTGATCAACTACGTAAGCAAGCGCCCGGAGAACGTGCGCTCGGTGACTGTCTCCACCAACGAACACGGCGAGCGCTACCTGGCCACCGACGTCGGCGGCTGGCTCGGTGCCGAGCAGCAGGTGGGGGTGCGGGTCAACCTGGCCCACGAAGACATCCGTTCCTACGTCGACCACGCCGACGGCCAGCGGGATTTTGCCTCCCTGGCCATCGACTGGAACATCAGCCCCAACGCCCTGCTGCAACTGAACGCCGAATACCAGAACCGCGAGCAACGCTCGGTGCCCGGATACCAATTGCTCGGCGGCACCACCGTGCCCCACAACGTGTCGCCACGGGATCTGCTGGGCTACCAGAGCTGGTCGAACCCGGTGGGCATCAAGTCGCTGAACCTCGACGGCCTGTTCGAATACCGCTTCAACGAGGCCTGGAAAGCCAGCTTCAGCGCCTCCCGCAGCCGCGTGGTGATCGACGACTACAGCACCTTCGCCTGGGGTTGCTACGGCGCCGCCAGTTGCGCCAACACCGCAGTGCCCAACCACTTCAGCGCCGAGGGCGACTACGACATCTCGGACTACCGCAGCCCCGATGACACCCGCAGCAACGAAGAAGCCCAGGCCGCCCTCAACGGCCAGTTCGACACCGGTTTTCTCAAGCATGACCTGACCTTCGGCACCACTGCCTTCCGCCGCCTGGTGGACCGGCGTGAATCGGTCAACGAATACATCGGCGAGGGCAATATCTACGAAAAGCCGCCGGTGCTTGACCCCTACGAGGGGCCGCTGGGCCATACCTACCGGCGCCTGGACAGCCGCCAATACGGGCTGTTCGCCAGCGACCGCATCAGCTTCAACGAGCAGTGGCAAACCATTCTCGGCGGGCGCCAGGTGCGCCTCGACGAAGAAACCTACGACCAGGCCGGCGACACCACCCGCCATACCCAGCGCAGCGTATTCCTGCCCCAGGTGGCGCTGATCTACAAGCCGCGCCCGGACACCACCCTGTACGCCAGCTACAGCAAGGGCCTGTCCCTGGGCGGCACCGCGGCATGGTTCAGCAGCAACGCCGATGAGGTATTGCCGCCGACCACCTCGCGCCAGCTGGAAGTGGGGATCAAGCGTGACTTCCAGCGCCTGAGCCTGACCGCCGCGCTGTTCCAGATCACCCAGGACCTGCAATACAACCGGCCCAACGATGACGGCAGCATCACCTTCGTACAGCAGGGCCAGCAGAAGAACGTCGGCCTGGAGCTTTCGGCCAATGGTCGGGTGACCGACAACCTGCAAGTGTCCGCCAGCGTGGCGGCGATTCGCGCCCGGGTGAGCGGCAGCGGCACCGACGACTACGACGGCCACCAGGCGATCAACGTGCCCAAGCTGCGCGCCAGCCTGCACGGCGACTACAGCATTCCCGGGATCAAGGGCCTGGCCCTGCTCGGCGGCGTGCAATACAGCGGCAGCAAGTACGCGAACCGCGAGGCCAGCGTGAAGGTCGACGACTACGCGGTGTTCGATGTCGGCGGACGCTACAGCACCAAAGTCGGTGATTACGATACTGTGCTGCGCCTGACCGTCGACAACCTGTTCGACAAACGCTACTGGCGCGATGTGGGTGAATCGGCGGGCGATGGCTACCTGTTCCTCGGCGCGCCACGCACCGCGCGGTTATCCGCCACCGTCAATTTTTGAGGCTGACTGTTCATGCGTAATCTGATTTTTGCCAGTGTGTGCCTGCTCTCCACCGCCCTCGTCGGCTGCCAGCAGCAACCGCCCGCCAACGACCAGTTGGATGCGGTGCTGTGGACCCAGACCTCCATCGAGCACGAGCTGATCTACCGCCAGGTGTTCGCCAACGCCACTCGCCAACTGGACGTGGCCCTCAAGACCCCGGACTGGGACGCCCTGCCCTTGCCACCGCGCAATCTGGCCGGGCTGCCGCCAGCGGTGATCGTCGACATCGACGAGACCGTGCTCGACAACATCCCGCTGAATGCCCGGGACGTCGTCAACAACCAGGTCTACTCCTACGACCGCTGGAACACCTGGGTCGACCAGGCCAAGGCCCAGGCGCTGCCGGGCGCCGTGGCGTTCCTGCAGGCCGCCAAACACAAAGGCATCACGGTGTACTACATCACCAACCGCGAGCAAAGCCAGGTCCAGGCCACCGTCAACAACCTGCGCCTGCGGGGCTTTCCGGTGGACAGCGAGCAGCAGGTACTGGCTGCCGGCACGCCCATTGGCGGCTGCGAACACGCCGGCTACGGCAAGAACTGCCGACGCCAATGGGTCGCCCAACACGCCCGCGTGCTGATCCTGGCGGGTGATTCCCTGGGGGATTTCGTGCAGGCCGAACACAACACCCTGGACGCCCAGCGCAAGGCCGCCGAACCCTACCTGGGCTGGCTCGGCCAGCGCTGGTTCGTGCTGCCCAACCCGACTTACGGCAACTGGTACAGCGCGCCGTATGGCGACCAGGAAAAACTGCCCTTTGAACGCAAGCGCCAGCTCAAGCAACAGGCGCTGCACCTGCAAAACTGACCCTGAGGGGACCGTATGACGCCGCTGGAAATAGTCGCTGTGATCTTCAATATTGCCGGGGTGTGGCTCACCGCCCGACGGGTGCGCTGGTGCTGGCCGGTCAGCGTGGTCGCGGTGTTGCTGTACGGCTGGATCTTCTTCGACGTGAAGCTGTATTCCGACATGCTCCTGCAACTGGTCTTCGCTGTGTTGCAGGGCTACGGCTGGTGGCGCTGGAGCACCGGGCGCATCGACGCGGGCAAGGTGCGGGTGGAACGGCTGCCGGTCCAGGAAGCATGGCGGCACCTGCTCGCCGGGGTGATCGGCGCGCTGCTGCTGGGCGCCGCCATGCACCACTTCACCGATGCCGCACTGCCGTGGCTCGACTCGCTGCTCACCGCTTTCAGCCTGGTGGCCAGCCTGTGGGCGGCGCGCAAGTATGTGGTGAGCTGGTGGCTGTGGATCGTGCTGGATACGGTCTACGTGGGCCTGTTTGTGTACAAGGACCTGCAACTGACCGCTGCGCTGTATGCCGGGTTTGTGGTGCTGGCGGCGTATGGGTTGGTGTCGTGGCAGCGTGACCTGCGCCAACAGGAACAGCAACTTTCAGTTGCTTGAACACGATGTTTGTTTCCCAACTGTTGCCAGGCCAACAGCTGGGAAAACATATAACTAAAACAACGCATTACAGTACATAAAATCATTAAACATAAAGCCCTTATCGCGTTTAAATATAAAAAATCCCATGGGTATATTTATGAATTTACGTACTGTCGTGACCTTGGGCCTGGCCCTGTTAGTGGCCAGCCCGGCGGTGTTCGCCGGGGCAACGCTGGATCGCATCACGCAATCCAAACAGTTGGTTGGCGTGCTGATGGAGAACTATCCGCCCTTCTCTTTTCTCAATGAACAAAACCAGCTGGATGGCTTCGACGTCGACGTGGCCAAGGCCGTGGCCGACAAACTTGGCGTCACCCTGAAGTTGGAAACACCCTCTTGGGAAGTAATCGCAGCAGGCCGCTGGCAAGGGCGTTATGACGTGTGCATCTGCTCCATGACCCCAAGTGCCGCCCGTGGGCAAGTGTTCAATTTTCCTGTCGAGTATTACGCCTCACCGGCGGTCATCGTGGTCAACGCCGATGAATCTTCCATCCACTCGGCCAGTGACCTTTCCGGGAAAAAAGTCGGCGTGGGCAGCGCCTCGACCTACGAGGCCTACCTGAACAAAGACCTGGTGATCGAAGGCGCCAACACGCCAATCGAATACCCGTTCAGCCAGATTCAAGCCGTGCCTTACGACAATGAAATCGTGGCCTTCCAGGACTTGGCGCTCGGCACCGGCAAACGCCTTGACGCAATGCTCACCAACCTGGTGACCGCCAATGAGCGAATCAAGCATGACCCACGCTTCAAGGTCGTCGGCAAACAGCTTTACAGCGAGCCCAACGTGGTCGCCACCGAAAAAGGCGACCCCCAATGGGACGCGAGGCTGACCCAAGTGCTGGCCGACCTTAAAAGCGACGGCACGCTGACGAAGATCTCCCAGAAATGGATTGGCGCAGACATCACCCAATGAGCGTTTTCCCCACCCCGACCTCTGTGGTGAAACCGCCGCCCGTCAAACGCCAGTGGTTGCCCTTCCAGGTGCGCCTGTGGCTGACCTGGGGCGTGATGCTGTGCCTGTTCGCCGGGCTGTTCATGAGCTTCGACCTGAAGTTTGCGATCGTCGCGGCCAAGTGGCAAAACCTGGTGGGCCTGCACCTGTCGCCCAACGGCTTTCTGCAGGGTGCGGCGCTGACGCTGTTCCTGTGTTTCTGCTCGATCTGGCTGTCCCTGGCCCTGGGGTTTGCGACGGCCCTGGCGCGCTTGTCGAACAGCGCGGTGGCGTTCGGGATTGCCAGTTTTTACGCCTCGTTCTTTCGCGGCACGCCGCTGCTGATCCAGATTTTGCTGATCTACCTCGGCCTGCCCCAGTTGGGCGTAGTGCCGGGCGCCATCAGCGCCGGGATCATTGCACTGTCGTTGAACTACGGGGCATACCTGAGCGAGATCTTTCGCGCCGGCATCATCGGAGTGTCCCAGGGCCAGCGGAATGCAGCGGCGGCGCTGGGTATGGGCCCGGCGGTGACGTTCTGGCAGATCGTGCTGCCCCAGGCGATGCGCACCATCATTCCACCGACCACCAGCCAGTTCATTTCGATGCTCAAGGACTCATCGCTGGTCTCGGTCATGGGCGTCTGGGAAGTGATGTTCCTCGCGCAGTCCTACGGGCGCTCCTCATACCGCTATATCGAAATGCTCACCACCGCTGCCGTCATCTACTGGCTGCTCTCCATTGGCCTGGAACTGATCCAGGCACGCCTGGAGCGGCACTACGGCAAGGCCTACCTTCACGGGCGATAACCGCTTTTTACCTGCAGGAAGCACAATGTCTGATCCAACCCCGTTGTTATTCGGCCTGTACGAACAAGCCAGTGTCGGCTGCGGCGGCGCGCCCAGCCTGTGGACCCACCCGGCGGATGAACGCCTGGGCATCAACACCCTCAAGTACTGGTCGAACCTGGCCCGCACGGCAGATGAAGCCAACCTCGACCTGATGTTCTTCGGCGATGTGCTGGGCTTCTACGATGTGTTTGGCGGGTCCGAAGCGGCGGCGTTGAAATGGGCGGTGGAAGCGCCGGCCAACGACCCGCTGACGATCATTCCCGCACTGGTGGCCCTGACCGAAAAGCTCGCCTTTGGCGTCACGGTCAGCACCACCTATGAACACCCATTCACCCACGCCCGGCGCTTCAGCACCCTGGACCATTTGTCCGATGGGCGTATCGGCTGGAACATCGTCACCTCTTACCTGTCCAGCGCCGCACGCAACTTCGGCCTGGAGCAGATGATCAAGCACGACGACCGCTACGAACGCGCCGAAGAGTTTCTCGACGTGGTGTACAAGCTCTGGGAAGGCAGCTGGGCCGATGACGCGGTGCTCGCCGACAAACTCGCACGCACCTATGCCGATGGCACGCGTGTTCGACCGATCCAGCATGCCGGCGACCATTACCGGGTGGCCGGCCCGCACCTCACGTCCCCCTCACCGCAACGCACTCCGCTGCTGATCCAGGCGGGTTGGTCGGGCCGTGGCCGGCAGTTCGCGGCCAAACATGCAGAGCTGGTGTTTATCGCCAAATCCAACCCGCTGGAGATACGCCAGGGGCTGGAAGATATCTGGCGCCAGGCCGAGGCCCGCGGGCGCAGTCAGCAAGACGTCAAATCCCTGACCGTGTTGCGCATCGTCACGGCCCCCACCGCCATCGAAGCACAAAAGAAATACGAGACCCTGCAAAGCAACTATCACCTGCAGGCGCAGTTGGTGAGCTACGCTGGCGACACCGGTATCGATATCAGCCGCTACGCCGACAGCGAAGCACTGTCCACTCACACCGAAGGCATGACCTCCTACGTGATGAAACCCGATGGCAGCGGTAAACCGCTGACCGCCGGCGAGGTCAAGCAACGCTTCGCCAACGTGACGCGGGGCAGCGACCTGATCCTGGTGGGCACGCCGGAGCAGGTGGCGGAAAAAATCGAGGAACACGCCAGAATCTCCGGCACCAGCGGCTACATGCTCAACCCGTTGATCAGCCCCGGCTCGCTGAATGACTTTGTCGAACTGGTGATCCCGGCCCTGCAAAAACGTGGGTTGTATCGCACCACACCGCAGACCGGCACCCTGCGTTCGCGGCTCAGCGCCGACGGCAGTGACCGCTTGCCAACCTCGGCCCATGGGGCTTCGTTCCGCTTTGAGTAAGGTGCTGGTGGGCACTGCGTGACCTGCGCCAACAGGAACGGTAGAGTCACGCCCACGCCAGGCCTGCACACGGAACCCCAGGATGCCTTTCGACCCGATTTCACCGCACTACCAGCGCATTCGCGAACAGATCGCCCACGATATCGCGGCGGGTGTGCCGCAGGCGGATGAGAAATTCCCGTCCGAACGGGAGATGATCGAGCGCTTCGGCTGCACCCGGGTCACCTTGCGCCAGGCCTTGCAGCAGCTGGAAGCCGAGGGCCTGGTGTACCGGGAAAACCGTCGCGGCTGGTTTGTCAGCCCCCGGCGCATCCGCTATGACCCGACGCGCATCAGCGGCTTCATGGATTACGTAAGTGCCCAAGGCCGTACGCCGCGCACCGAATGCCTGCACGCAGAGCTGCGCCCCGCGGGCGATTGGCTGGCCAGGCGGATGGGCCTCGCGTCGGCGGATGAGCCGGTGTTTTTCCTGCAACGGCGGCGCTGGATCGACCGGCGGCCGGTGTTGCTGGAGTTCAATGCACTGCTGGCCAGCTGGTGCCCGGGGCTGCTGGAGGCTGACCTGAATACCTCGCTGACCCAACTGCTGCGGGAGCGGTTTTCCCGGGTGCTGTCGCGGTGTGAGCTGGAGATGCACATTGGCACGGTGAATGAAGAACAGGCCGAGTTGCTGCAATTGTCCACCGGTTCCACCAGCGTGTATCTGGAACGCTTGAACTTCGGCGAGGATGACCAGCCGGTGGAGTTTGACCAGGAATTCTGGCGTCCGGATGCATTGTCCGTCGTGATGGAGACGCGCTACCCCGGGACGTGAATTTCACACCTGTGAAAGCTTGTGACTTGTTGCCAACGAACCCGTTTTCACTCGCTTGCAGCCCCTACTATCGAGTCCTCGTGCGCCCCTCACATGGACTGAACCGATGATCACCCGCCCCGAAAAATCCGCGTCGCCCCGCGTCGATCAACCCAACGCTCCCGAGCGGGTTTTCGACGCCGTCCTGAACAAAGCCAAAATCCTTGCCAGCACCGGGCTGGGCGACAAAACCCTCAAGCCCGAGGACTACAAGGAAGTCACCGCCCTCCCGGCCAAACTCGACATCGACAAGCTCAAGGTCATTTCCGAAGACAAGGACGCCGGGGTGATCTACTTCGAACAGGACGGCGCCAAATACAAGATCAGCGCCGAGGGCGCAGCCAACGCCCAGGACGGTTTCGACGCGCTGAAAAACCTGCGCTTCGGCCATGCCGTAGCCCCGGTCAACCAGGGCGGGCCCGACGAAGGTACCCCGCTGTACACCTTCCTCCAGACCCTGGCCGAAACCCAGGGCACCCCGGCCGGCAAGGCCATCGTCGAAAGCCTGAAGAACCCCGACCAGCAACTGCTGCGCGAAGACGGCGACGGCGTGCGCCTGGCCAACATCAAATCCGTGGGCAAGGCTGAAGACGGCATCCTCAAGGTCAGCCTTGAAAACGGCAAGACTCTGGTCATTTCCGAATTGCTCACGCCCCAGGCGTTCAGCACCTACACCCAGGCCGGGGTGACCAAGGAAGCCCTCAATGACGGCAAATCCAAAGGTTATGAAGAAGTCACCAGCCTGCCGGGCGACCTCGATTTCAGCCAGTTGAAAGTGGTGTCCGAAGACAGCAGCGCCGGAGTGATCCTGTTCGAACACCAGGGCCACAAGTACGCGATCAGCAAGTCCGAAGCCGACCTGCCGCAGCCCGGCGCCGACCTCAGCAACCCCAACCCCAACGCGGGCGGCACCTTCTACAACTTCCTCCACGCCGTGCACGCCAGCGAAGGCTCGCAGGCCTTCGACTACATCAAGAACGCCCAGTCCCTGCCCGGCCAGGAACTGCTGCGCAAGGACGAGGCCAGCCTGAAGCTGGGCGACATCAGCAAGGTCGACGCGCCCATGGACGGCATCCTGGTGGTCAACCAGGCCGACGGTAAACTGCTGGTGGTGTCCAAGGACATCACCCCCGAAGCCTTCGCCGCCTACACCAGCAAGGGCCAAACCCTGGCCGGCATCGAAAAGGCCAAGGGCGACGGCTACACCCTCGCCGCCCCGGACGCTTACCTGGCCTCCACCGAAGACATCATGAGCGTCGGCGGCGCCGGTGATTATGGCCCGGGCCTGATCGCCTTCACCCAGCACAAGCCGGGGGGCAGCGAAGAGAAAATCGTGGTGTCGGAAGACAGCAATCCACAGATGTTCGAGCAGATTTCCAGCTACCGCAGCGACATCGCCGCGCAAACCACCGACGTCGACAAGCTGCGCACCGACAACGGCCTGCCGCCCCTCAAGGACGTCTCCGTCGACAACCTCACCACCACCGAGAAAGATGACAGCGGCAACCCGCTGTCGGTGCAGGACCTGTCGATGAAGACCCTGGTGGACAGCTACCGCGCCGGGGTCAAGGACGGCAGCATCGGCAAGGACGACCCGCGCGCCAAGTTCCTGCGGGCGGTGGAAGCCAGGAGCATGGCCGACAACGGCATGTCGATCATTCCCGAGCACGGCTTCGGCAACCAGGGCATCGCCACCACGCCCATCGACGTGACCTCGCGGGACGTACGCGACAACATCTTCGACACCAAGGCCATCGACCAGACCATCAACGACCTGCTCGGCGACTCGACCATCCAGCACGACATCAAGGCCAACCACGACGCAGCCCTGGGCAAGGTCGACGGCGGCCAGGCGAAGGTCGATGAGACCAGGCAGCGCCTGATCGACAGCACCTCCTCGGAGAACTTCACCCAGTACATCAAGTCCCTGCAGGACAGCGGCAAGACCGAACTGGCCACCCAGGAAATCCAGACCGCCTACACCGCCCTGGCCGATATCGACCCGGCCAAGGCCGACAACTTCCTGCAAAACCTGCAGATCGACGGCTACACCGATGCCGTTGAAAAGCTGATGGACGATCCCACCAAGATCTCCGACGACAACACCGCCCTGGCCACCACCGACAACACCATGGCAATCCTGTCGATGCTCAAGGGCAGTGCCGACGGCCTGCCGCGCCAGGCGCTGGGTGTGTATTCGAAGTTCGTCGACCAACTGCTCAAGGACAAAAACGCCGCCGCCGATTTCGGCAAGGCGATGATTTCCCTCGGCGACACCTGGCAGAAAAACGGCGTGATCAGCTTCAGCGACATCGACAAGGCCGTGAGCAAGGAGATCATGCCGGGCCTCAGCGAAGAGAACCGCAGTTCGTTCGTGAAGAACCTCAACTTCCTCAAGGACAACGGCGTACTCGGCTCTGTGGGCGGCGCAATCGGCATGGGCCGCATCGTCTACCAACTCGCCGGGCAAGGCGGCAAGCTGGCGGATACGCCGATGAAGCGCCTGGGCATCGCCAACGACTTCCTCGGCTTCCTCGGCACCGGCTCGCACTTCGCCACGCTGGGCCTGAAGGTCTACGACAAATTGCGCGGCACCAACGCCTACAAGCTGATGGGCTTCGACCGTTCCCTGCCCGACCTGTGGGCCAAGCCTGGCGAGGGGTACCACGCGCTGCCCAAGGACGCCGAGGCGGTGCAGAAAAAGTACTTCGAGATCGTCGACCAGGCCATGGACGACGGCAAGGACGTGGGCAAGGCCCTCAACAGCGGCGGCTGGAGCGACGAAGGTGCGGCGAAGATCCAGGAAGGCATTGAAAAAGGCATTGCCAGCCGCGGCGGCGTGGCCGGGGCCGGTTTTGGCGCGAAGTTCGCCAGCAGCGCGATCAAGGTGATCGGCATGGCCACCGACGTGGCAGGCGGCGTGATCAGTGTGGTGCAGGCGGCGTTTACCTTGCGTGATGGTGTGCGCGAGAAAGACCCGGTGAAAATCGCCTCGGGCTCACTGTCGATGGCCGGTGGTGTCAGCAGCCTGGTGGGCGCGGCCGGCGGCGTGCTGGGCACGCTGGGGGTGACCGGGCGGATCATTCCGTTCCTGGGACCGGTGGGTTTCTTGATCTCCGGCGCGTTGTCGTTTGTCGGGGCGATCTTGAGCACGGTGCAGTCCCACAAGCTGCACAAGATCTCGATGCAGAACTGGGACCAGATCCAGGACTTCAAGCAGGACGGGCTGCTCAAGCCCAACGGGGATGAAGCATACGTGTGGTTGCAGACCTACCTCTCCGACTGGGGCCAGCGGGATGCGCCGCAGGACCAGAGCATTTTTGATTTCCGCAAGGAAGAGTGGGATGCGCGGTCGAGTATCCGCGGGGGCGACCATCGGCGGGACCACCCGGACTTTATCGGGGACGGGAATAACCGTAACTCAGAGGACTACAAGTACTCGCTGAAACCGTCGGAATGGACCAATGAGAACCACGACATTATCTGGCGGGTGGGGGATGGGTATGGGGGTGAGTACCATGATGTGGACAAGCCATAACTGAACTTCCTGACACCCGGCAGAACCCATGTGGGAGCGGGCTTGCTCGCGAAGGCGGTGGGTCAGTCAACATTTTCAGT